>JBMOEP010000077.1:0-7767 GCA_049314675.1 Phenylobacterium sp. | reverse complement strand
CCAGGCCAGCAGGCTGTCTGCATTGTCGCGGACGCTGGCCTCGACGCTGTGCGGTTTCAGGCCCAGCTGGGTGATCGCCTTCTCCATCACGGAGACGGGCGACCGGTAGCGACGACCGTCGCGAAAGTCCCCGCCGATGCCGCACCCCGGGTAGAGCCGCTGGAGCAGGGCCTGGAGGTCCTCCTGGAACATCAGGCCGCTCTCGTTGGGTGCCACGAGGTTGTAGCGTTCGCCATTGCGATTGCGGTCGGACTCCGCCGCCAGGACCTGGGTCTCGGCCACGTCCCGGACGTCGACGATGTTCCAGTACATCCGGGGATGGCCATAACCCTCCAGCATGTCGCCGATCCGGGTCTGCCAGCTCCAGGGGCGCTGGTGCGAGGCCGACAGGAGCGGGCCGATGACGTGGCAGGGGCAGATGCCAAAGGCGGCGAGGCCAAGCCGGTCCGCCTCGGCGTAGACGAAGCGTTCGGACTCCAGCTTGGTCATGGCGTAGGCAACTTCCCGGTTGCGGGACACGGTCTCCAGGGACCAACTCGCTTCAGGCCGGCGTCGGTCGGCGTGCATATCCGCGGTCGAGGCCTCGGTGTAGAGGTGGCCCTCGTCCGCCGGGTGAGCGACCGCGGCGAAGGAGCTGGTGTAGACGAGCCGCCGGATGCTCCCGGCCGCCGCAACGCTGTCCATGAGCATGCGAGTGGCGAGCAGACCGCCATCAAACACCTTCTGGGGCGTCGATCCCTCGAGGTTGCCCATCTCGGCAGCGGCGTGGAAGACGCCCTGGGCGCCCCGGAAGGCCTCGTCGTAGGCGCCCGGCACGGTCATGTCACAACGATAGAGACTGACGGACCCCGGACCCTCGTGGCCGATGGCGGAGAGGTGGGCGGTGTTGGCCAGGATGCCGGGGTCGCGGACACAGGCTCTGACCTCGTAGCCGCGCCGGACCAGGATCCTGACGATATGCGAGCCGATGAAGCCTGCGGCGCCAGTGACGACGACCGGACCCCCGTCCGGACGGATGGGAGAAGTCATGGGCGTTTCCTCCACGTCTGGTCACCTGACTGAGAGCTTCTCGCCGGCACCAGCGTTTGCCTTATGGGTAAAGCCTGACCCGAATTCCCGCGACCATCAACCGATTTCGTAGGCCGCCCCACATACCCAATCCAGAATTCGACTGATCCTGCGACCCAGACCGGCCGCGACTGAAGACAGCCCGCGTCTGGAGGGTATGGAAAAAACGCCCCCTAAAGCCTGCCCCAAATCTCCAAACCTGCACGAATGGTGCGATCCTCGCCCGATAGCGCAAAATTTCCGAATGCAAGCCCCGGTATGCGATGGTAGCCTCGCTTCAGCAAACCACTTGCTCAAAAGTGGTGGCCGACAGGGAGGCTCAGGACCATGGAACAGGGCTCGACTCTTCGTAAGCTCACCGATGACGAAAAGCGGCGGTTCTATGCCGACGGGTACGTGATCGTCCGACAGGCGGTTCCGAAGGCCCTGGTCGAGGCGGCGCGCAACAGGATCCGCGGCGCCGAACGCGGCGAGAATCTCTGGATGGACACAACCCTGACCGACCTGGTCAACCGGTCGGACCTGACCCCCGTCCTCAACGACGCGCTCGGAAGGTTTGACCCGCCCAGCGCCTGCCAGGTGGGAATCCTGAAGCGTCGGGACCCGGGCGAGTCCTTCAACAACGTCGGTTACCGGGACTGCGACATGCCCTATTTCGGGGCCGAGTTGCACATGGACGGGAACATCACCATCCGGTCGCCCCAGGAGCCCATGGAGGGGACACCGGAAGAGATTTACCGGCGGCACATTGCCTCCGGCCCGCTGGGCGACATCGGCCGTAGCGCCGAGGTGCTGGGGCACAACCACACGCCCCTTTTCCAGGATCCGGAAATGACCCTGTCCCTTGGAAGCTTCAACGCCTTCCTCTTTGTCTGCCTGAATGACCAGACCGAGGAGGGCCGGGGACAGACCATGGTCCTGCCGCGCTCCCACCACGCCAGCGAGCAGTTCTTCCAGTGGCAGAGGGCGCAGAACGGCTGCATCGGCCCCGAAGGCCCCGGCTGGTCGCGGCTGGACACCAACGCCCAGAACCGCTGCGGCATGGTCTACATGCCGGACACGATGCGGGACGCGTTCACGAACGCCGATAGCCTGACAACACCCGACGGAAGGCGATGGCCAAAGCCCACGCCGGTGCTCATGGAGCCAGGCGACGCCTGCATCGCCACCTATCATATCCTGCACTCCGGCTCACGGAATGAGCGGGGCACGGAGTCCCGCAAGAACATCATCTTCCGGATCCGCAACAAGAGCCGCCAGCCGGGACAGGTGCTTACAGGGATCTCCGACCATCCGGACCGGGGCTGGAGCGGAGAGTGGCTGGAGTACGAGCCCGGGAACAATCCCTGGGAGCGCTCCAAGAACGCCCTGTGCGACCAGTGGGCGGAGTGGGAGGGCATGACCGAGGCTGTCGCCGAGGGGCGCAAGTCCAGCGAAACCGCCACGGCATGACTACGGTTCCGGTCGAGTTCACTTCCGACTTCATCGCCGCGGCGAGCCCGCGCGAAGCTCAGCTCTATGCCGACTTCCTCCAGAGCGGGGAGCCCTACCGCAGCCTCTACCGGACAGGGGTCCACACCGCCGCCAAGGGCGGGTTCAACCATGACCCGAGCCAGGCTCCCGCGGACCTGCCGACCCCCGGGATCGACCTGGAGGACGAGGACCTCTACTTCAACACCTCGGGCGCGGCCCAAGCCTACTGGAAGGACGCCGAACTGCCCCGGCCAGTGCGCGATATCGCCCGTCTGCGCCAGGACCTGAAGACCTGGGGCTACTGCCTGATCGCCGACGCCCTGTCGCCCGACCAGCAGGCCCGCATGCGGCGGCGGGTGGAAGACCAGGCTGAAGCCGAACGCCTTGCGGGGCTCGCCGTCTGGCAGGGATCCGCTCCGCGTCCGGATGAGGCCCTGCCCCGCCTGCAGTTCATCCACTGCCTGATCAACAAGGGCGAGCAGTTCGTCCAGTGCGTGGAACACGACCCCGCCGGCGTGCAGGGCGGGCCCGTCATCGAGCAACTGCTGAATGAGACCATGGGGCGCGACTTCCTGATGTCGTCCTTCATCGCCATCATCAGTCAGCCCGGCAACAATCCCCAGGGCCTGCATATGGACCAGGGCACGGCACCCTTCCACCTGCCCCACGCCCCCTTCACCATGAACACCATGTTCATCCTGGCGGACACTTCGGCGAAGAACGGGGGCACCCTGGTGGTGCCGGGCTCGCACCGTCTGATGGCCGACACCCCCCCTGGCCAGCCGATCACCACGCCACTTCCCCCGGCCATCAACCTCGAGGCGCCGGCGGGGACCGTGATGATGTTCGAGGGCCGGCTCCTGCATGGCACCGGGGTCAACCGCAGCAATGACCTGCGCCCAATCCTGGTGATGAACAGCGTCAAGTCCTGGATGCGGCAGCAGGAGATGCACCTGATGTCCACCCGGCGCGAAGTGCTGGAGTCGGCCTCCTCCAAACTGCTTTACCGCCTTGGCGCCCTGACCGGCTACGGCGGGGTCGAGGGGGCCTGGAACGGCTCGGAATACCAGGTGACTCAGCGCCTCATGATGGATGCGGGTACCTACCTGCGGATCGGCGAGCTGGGACCCGACTCCCCGCCCGAGGCCCTGGGCGCCGAGTATGGCTGGCGGTTCGGCGACACCGCCCGGCGCCAGGCCCGGCATCAGCCGGCGACGCGCCCGGAGATCCGCGTCCGGTACGAGGGCCTGGAGCCGCCCTGGCGGCGGCCAGAGAAGCCAAGGTTCCCGCGGGGCAGCTGAGACGGCTTCAACCCGTCACACACCTCTGGCAGGTTGGTCCGAGACCAGAGGAGTCGCCCGATGATCATCGCCCTGCTCGCCGCCGCGGCCGTCGCCGCCACCGGATGCAACCTCGAGAAGCCCTCAGGGGTGCCGGGGTGCACGCGCCAGGCCGTGGACGCCCTACCCATGACGGCGATGCAGGCGCTGGGCACCCACAACAGCTACAAGAGCGCCATCGCCCCGGTCGAGATGAAGCTGCTGAGGGCGGCGGCCCCGAAGACGGCAGACAGCCTGGACTACAGCCACCCGGCCCTGACCGAGCAGCTTGACGCCGGCGCCCGGCAACTGGAACTGGACATTGTGCGGGACCCGGAGGGTGGCCGCTGGTCGCGGCCCCTGGGCCTGAAGATGGCCGGGGGCGGCGACTACGACGCCAGGCCCATGACCGCGCCGGGCCTGAAGGTCATGCATGTTCCGGACATCGACTACCGCAGCGTCTGCCCCACCTTCCGGGCCTGCCTGGAGGAGGTTCGCGCCTGGTCGTCGCGCCATCCGGATCACCTGCCCCTGCTGATCATGATGAACCTGAAGGACAGCCAGATCCCCTACCCGGGAGCGACGCCCCTCCTGCCCTTCGATGCCGCAGGCATGGACGAGGTGGATGCCGAGATCCGTGCGGTCTTCGGGGATGACCGGCTCATCACCCCGGACCGGGTACGCGGCTCGCGGCCCTCCCTGCGCGAGGCCGTCCAGCAGGGCGGATGGCCATCCCTGGGCTTAGCCCGGGGCAAGGTCTTCTTCGCCGTCGACGAGGGGCCGGGGAAGGTGGCGCTCTACAGTCAGGGCCGTCCCTCGCTGGAAGGGCGGGCGGCCTTCGTCAACACCGACAGGTTCGAGGCGCCCTACGCCGCATACGTGACCCTGAATGACCCGGCGAAGGATGGCCCACGAATCGCCGAGGCCCTGAAGCTCGGCATGGTCGTCCGTACCCGCGCAGACGCCGATACGGTAGAGTCGCGAACCGGGGACCGCAGCCGACGGGACGCGGCCTTTGCCTCTGGCGCGCAGTACATCTCGACGGACTACATGACCCCGGACCTGCGGCTCAGCGACTACTCGGTCGTCTTGCCTGGGGGAGGGACCAGTCGCCGGGCGCCGGGTGTCAGACCATAAAGCCAAGGTCCCTGCGGGAGAAGTTACCGAGGTTGGGGAATATGGTCAGCAGGTCGGCGTCTGCGAGTCCGAACCACTTCCCCAAGGTCGAGCCCACCTGGTAGACCGACGTGGTGGGAATAAGGATGTTCCCGCTCATGTTTGGGTTGCTGAAACCCGCCCGGTCTACGCCGACGGTTGGAAACTGGCCGAAGACGTCCCGGCCCCGGACTGCACCGCCCATGATGAGCTGGTGACCGCCCCAGGCGTGGTCCGTCCCGTCGCCATTGGACGTGAAGGTCCGGCTGAAGTCCGACATGGTGAAGGTCGTCACGCTGCCGCGCATGTTCAGTCCGCCGATATTGCCAAGGACCCCGTCGAAATAGGCCATGGCATGCGCCACCTTGCCCATCAGGTTGGTGTGGGTGGTGTTCTGGTTGTCGTGGGTGTCGAAGCCGCCAAGACCGACGAAGAAGACCTGGCGGGTCACGCCCAGGGCGGGTGCGGCGGCCACAGACCGGGCGACCGTCATGAGCTGGGTGGCGAGTGAATTGGCCTCAACGGCGCCCGTGACGGGGTTCGTATAGTTGGATGGCGCAGTGATCGACGCCGCCGGGCCGCTGGCGAAGGCGGTGTTCAGGGCCTGTGCGGAGTCCATGGCCCGGCGGGTCATGGCGGCGTGGTCCTGGGCGAACAGGCTGGTCCCCGAAACGTCGCGGATGGACTCGGCCAGGGTGCGGGCGGCGGTCTGCGAACCGTAGAGCGTACTTCCGGACGCCGCATTGGGTAGGATCGCTGGCTGGGCTGAGGTGTTGATCTGGTACTGGACCGCCGTATTTCCGGCCAGGAAGACGGCGTTCCCGTTCGCCGAAACCGCCGTGAAGACAGCGCTGGAGCCGTTCTGGGCCAGCATGGTGTCCGCCATCAGGCCACCCCAGCCCCGCTTGGCACCCTCGGCCGCGCCGGATTGCCAGATTGAGACCTGGTCGTTGTGCGACATGAGGTTCGGCGGCAGGCTGACGCTGCGGTTGCTATACTGGGCCTTGGTGGTGGGAACGATCAGCGGACCCACATTGGCGAGGATGGCCAGGCGTCCGGCGTTCCAGGGGCTGGCAGCACCCTGGACCAGGGGCGACATGGCCGGATGCAGGGCGAAGCTCCGGCTGGAGGCGTTGGTCCCGGCGGGAACGGGGTTGGGTGTCTGGGGCGTGATCGGCAGGACGCCGCCGAGGAACTCCGGCGTGCTCCGGGTCACGGTGCGGGCCGTGACCGGCGAGACACTGCCCACGGCGGCCGGCGCCGTGCCGGGAGGCATCAGGGCGATCGGGTCATTTCCCGTATTCCGCGCCGCGAAGTACCGGCCCCAGGAGTCCGAGTCCGTGGCCAGGACCATGTTGTGGCTGTCATTGCCGCCGAACAGGAAAATGCAGACCAGCGCCTTGTAGCTGGTGGGGACCGTCTGGGCCGCCGCCGAGCCCAGGGTCGCCATCTGCAGGGCGAAGGGGGCCGCGACCCCCAAGGGCGCCGCCGCCGCCATCATCTTCAGGAGGTGCCGCCGCGTGGCTGGAGAATATCGGGTCATCCTGTGCGCCTCACCTTTGGACCAGGTATTCCGGGGACGTCATGACAAGCAGGACCGCCGCCTTCACGCGGTTGGTCTTGGCCTGGTTCGCCTGGGTCAGGTCTGTCGGCGAAATCGTGTAGGCGTTGAGGGTGTCGAGGACCCGCTTGCGCAGGGCGCTGCTCATCTGGCCGGCCAACAGGACACGATTCAGTCGGTCCGCCAGAAGTTCCGGCTGGTCTGCAATCAGGACCTCATTGCTGAGCGAAAGCCGAACGTCGTTTCCGGCCCCGATCCCGGTGCTGATCGTCTGCTCCACCACGTTGACGTATCCAGCGTTGGTGATCTCGTTGACGATCTGGAACTCAGGGGCGGCGAAGCTCCGGGACCCCAGGACCGTGGTGGCGGGCGGGACATAGCCGGGACGCCAGAAGTTGAAGACTGAGCTTGCGAAAAGGGGCGACTGGCCGAGGGAGGTGTTGGCGCCGGTCGAACGCACCTGCCATTTGCCACTCAGGGAGCTGCCCTGGAAGGCGCGCATCATGTGAGTCATGCGAATGACCGGTTCGCGCAGCTTGCCATAGGCCGGATCCTCCGCACCGGTGGCGTTGCGCGCCTCGGGATCCATCAGAATGGCGGTGACGACCGCACCCATGTCGCCCCGCACACCGGCACCATTGTTGTTGAACACGCCGGCGACCCGCTGGACGTAGGCGGGCGAGGGATTGCTGGTTACCAGGCGCTGGATCAGCTGCCGAGAGACGAAGGGCCCGGTGTTCGGGTGATTGAACAGGGTGTCGAGAGCGACCTTCAGGTCACCCGGACCATCGACCGTCGTCGAGGCGGGAATGGTCGCGCCCAGGAAGGCCTTCTGGGAGGTGGAATGGTACTGCGGGTAGAAGATCATCTGACGCACCTTGGAGTCAGGATCCGGGTTCCCGCCAAAATAGGTCGAGGTCGACGGTGCAGGGCTGTACCAGGACCAGCCCGTGAAGACCTTGGCGAGGCCCGAGATGTCGGCCGAGCTGTAGGCGGCCAGGGGCTTTCCACTGAGGTCTGTCTTGGGCGTTCCGTCCAGGTTGAGCTGGTACAGGCCGAGGGTCATCAACTGCATGACCTCGCGGGCGTAGTTCTCGTCCGGCGTCCGGGTTCCCGCCGGGTCCTCCTTCATGTTGCCGAGATAGGTGAGGTAACGCCCCATCATCGGGTTCAGGGTCACCTTCTCGAGGA
>JBMOEP010000076.1:0-7781 GCA_049314675.1 Phenylobacterium sp. | reverse complement strand
GCTGCCGATGCCGACCTCGCCCAGGAAGTTCACGAAGTTGGACTGGGTGGTGTCGTTCTGGGCAGTGCCCGTCACCGGCGTGGGGCGCGTGCAGCGCGAGTCGTTCTCGAACCGGTCGCCGAACTGGCGGTACTGGGCAAGGGTCGCGTTGCGGTAGAAGGCGTTCCGGTTCTCGTTGTAATGGAAGGCGAGGCTGGCAAAGTCGCCATTGTCGCCGAGGGACTGGAAGATCCGGGCGTTGTACTGGGCCTTCTCGAGCTCACCGGGGCCCTTGAACTTGTCGTACTTGGTGTAGGAACCCGCGATAAAGGCGCTGGTCCCGAAGGGGCCGATCTCGCCGGAGTCCAGGACGGCGAAGAGCCGGCCGAAGTTGAAGCTTCCGATCTGGCCGGTCACCTGGCCGCCGATGTCCGACTGGGGACGACGGGTGATGTAGTTGATAGAGCCGCCGGTGGCGGAGGCCGTCGGGCTGTCCACGTCGGTGGTGCCGAGGTTCACTTCCGCCCGCTCGATCAGCTCGGAGTCGAGCTGCTGGTTGGTATAGATCGCGTAGTTGCCGCTGTCGTTCAGCTGAGTGCCATCCCACTGCAGGGAGATCCGGGGACCGTCGAAGCTGCGCAGGCGCATGTTGCCGCCCGAGTTACCGTAGCCGTCCGTATTGGTGAAGTTGTAGCCCGGGACGATGTTCAGGGTGTCGGCGATCGACTGGCCGGGCATCTGCTTGGAGATAAAGTCCTGGCCGATGGCGACCTTTGACTTCGGAGCCGTCTGCTCGATCAGGCCCTCGATGGAACGGTTCTTGGCGCCTGTCACCACGACTTCCTCAAGGGCGGTCGAGCCCGTGGACTGAGCCATCGCCGCGCCGGCGATCAGGAGGGAGGTCACCAGGGCGCTGGTAGCGCACAGACCCCTGCGGAAAGACTTGCTCATCTGAAACCCCTTCATCGATGTCACGAAAGACTTCGCCCGGCCGGGCACAAGCGCATTGCCGGGCTTATAACCCCGGAATGTCACATTTTGGGTGACGGTTTTTTGACAGTCGGATTCACTCGGCGGACTGCTGCAAAAACGCCACGCTTGAGGCCCGGCGTGCCTGCGCAACGGGCGCCCTTCAGCCCCGCCCTGCCCACACAGCCTGGATCCGCGCGTCGCGACCGCAGCCGACCCGATAGCGATTGTAGTGGCCGGGATTCTTGGTGGCGTAGTTCTGGTGGTAGCCCTCGCCCATCCAGAAGGTGGAGCGCGGCAGGATCCGGGTAGCGACCGGTCGCCGGATCTGGCGGGCCACGTCGGTCTTGACCTGCTCGGCTACGCGCTTCTCGGCGTCGTCCGCGACGAAGACCGCCGTCCGGTAGCTGGGGCCGATGTCACAGATCTGGCCATTGGGGTCCGTGGGGTCAATGTTCCGGAAGAAGGCCGCAACCACGTCGCTGTAGGTGGTGCGGGCCGGGTCCCAGGTCACCCGGATCGCCTCCAGGTGACCCTCATGGTTCTCGTAGGTGGGGTTGCTCCGGGTCCCGCCCGAGTAACCGACCACCACGTCGACCACGCCCCGAACCTTTTCCATGCCATGCTCGGCCGACCAGAAGCAGCCGCCCGCGAAGACCGAGGTCTTCAGGCCAGGGGTCGGCGCCGGGGCGGCACCCCCGAGGGCGAGGAAGAGGAACAGGACCAGGATCGATCGCATGGGGCGTCTCCAGCCTCCGGGGGGATCAGGCGAGATCGGTGACGAAGTCCGCCTCGGTGTGCGCCCGGACGTGGTCGAGCGTAACACCTGGCGCAAGCTCCACAAGCCGCACGGCCGAGCGGCCACGGTCGATGTCGAAGACGCCGAGGTCGGTGATCAACAGGTCGACCACGCCCTTGCCGGTCAGGGGCAGGGTGCATTCGCGCACCAGCTTGGACCGACCGGACTTCTCGCTGTGCTCCATGACGACGATGACCCGCTTGACCCCGGCCACCAGGTCCATGGCGCCGCCCATGCCCTTGACCATCTTGCCGGGGACCATCCAGTTGGCCAGGTCGCCATTGGCGGCCACCTGCATGGCGCCCAGGACCGACAGGTCGATATGCCCGCCCCGGATCATGGCGAAGGACTCCGCGCTGTTGAAATAGGACGAGGCGTCCAGCTCGCTGATGGTCATCTTGCCGGCATTGACCAGGTCGGGGTCCTCCTCGCCCTCGAAAGGATAGGGACCCATGCCCAGCATGCCGTTCTCGGACTGCAGGGTCACTTCAACGCCGGGCGGGATGTGGTTGGCGACCAGGGTCGGGATGCCGATGCCGAGGTTGACGTAAAAGCCGTCCTTCAGCTCGCGCGCCGCCCGGGCGGTCATGTCGTCGCGGGTCCAGGGCATCAGGCGCTCGCCTTTTCGCTGCGGGGACGGGTCGTCAGGCGCTCGATGCGCTTCTCGTAGGCGGGCCCCTTCAGTATGCGGTGGACGTAGACGCCGGGCGTGTGGATCAGGTCCTTATCCAGGCTTCCGGTCTCGACCAGGGCCTCGACCTCGGCCACGCAGACGCGCCCCGCCGTGGCCATCATCGGATTGAAGTTCCGCGCTGTCTTCCGGTAGATCAGGTTGCCTGCGGCGTCGCCCTTCCAGGCCTTGACGATGGACAGGTCGGCCTTCAGCGCCCGCTCCATCAGGTAGGTCTCACCGTCGAACTCGCGGGTCTCCTTGCCCTCGGCGACCACCGTGCCCACCCCGGTGCGGGTGAAGAAGGCCGGGATGCCAGCGCCGCCAGCCCGGATACGCTCGGCCAGGGTGCCCTGGGGCGTGAATTCCACCTCCAGCTGGCCCTCGATATAGAGCCGCTCAAAGAGCTCATTCTCGCCCACATAGGAGCTGATCATCTTGCGGATCTGGCCGTTCTCGAGCAGCAGGCCGAGGCCGAAGCCGTCGACGCCGCAGTTGTTCGAGACCACAGTCAGGTCCTTCACCCCGGAGTCACGGATGGCCAGGATGAGGTTCTCGGGAATGCCGCAGAGGCCAAAGCCCCCGGCCATCACGGTCATGCCGTCAAACAGCAGGCCAGCGAGGGCGGAGGCCGCATCGGATTGGATCTTGGTCGCCATGACCTCACACTACGCTGCATTGCAGCACTTGAAAATGTCCCGGACGCCCTGCTGCGCCTCCGGATTGTCGCGGGGCCTCGCCTCGGTGTAGGAGGCGGACATGAGCCAGACCCCCTCCCCTTCCGGCCTGCCGCCGGTGGACTTCAACGACTGGGCCGCCGACTTCGAGGGCTTCTCCCGTCGCCTGGGCGACAGCTTCGGCCGCTACGGATTCTGCGTGATCGCCCATCACGACCTGGACCTGCCCCGGATCGACCGGGCCCTGGCCGCCGGGCGGGCCTTCTTCGCCCTGCCCGAGGACGTCAAGCGCCAGTACGTCACCGGCGCGGGGGGCCAGCGGGGCTACACCCCCTTTGGTGTCGAGACCGCCAGGGACTCCCAGCACTTCGACCTCAAGGAATTCTGGCACATGGGCCGGGAGCTACCGCCGGGCCACGCCTACGCCCCGGTCATGCCGCCAAATGTCTGGCCGGCCGAGGTCCCGGACTTCCGGGAGGAGATCACCTGGCTGTTCAACGCCCTGGAGGATTTCGGCCTGAGGGTGCTGCAGGCCCTGGCCGTCTATCTGGGCCTGCCCCGGCGCTGGTTCGATGATCCCGTCCAGGACGGCAACTCGATCCTGCGCCTCCTGCACTATCCGCCGGTCCCGCCGGACGGGCCCAATATCCGGGCCGGCGCCCATGGGGACATCAACGTCATCACCCTGCTGCTCGGCGCCGAGGAGGCCGGGCTGGAGGTCCTGGATCACGACGGCCGCTGGCTGCCGGTCAATCCGCCGGCAGGATCCCTCGTCTGCAACATCGGCGACATGCTGGAAAGGCTGAGCAACCGGGTCCTGCCCTCGACCATTCACCGGGTCGTCAACCCGGCGCCAGAGCGGCGGGGCGTGGCGCGCTATTCGACGCCCTACTTCCTGCACTTCCGGCCGGACTTTGAGGTCCGCACCCTGCCCGAATGCATCACGGCGGAGCGGCCGGACGCCTTCCCCGAACCCATCACCGCCGACGCCTTCCTCCAGCAGAGGCTGCGGGAGATCAAGCTGGCCTGACGCCCGGCTGCAGGGCCTCAAGCCCGGCGGGGTCGGACACGGTGACGGCGAGGTCGGTCAGCAGGCCGTCATGGATGGCGTAGATCCATCCGTGGACGCTGATCGCCTGGCCCCGCGCCCAGGCGTCCTGCACGAAGACGTCGGAAGCGACGTTGCGCACCTGGCGGATGACGTTCAGCTCGCAGAGCCGGTCCAGTCGCGGGCCGTCCCCCAGGCTCTCCAGTTCAGTCCGGTTCTCCGCATAGATCTCACGGATCGGATGGAGCCAGTGATCCACGAGGCCCCGGCGCTTGCCGTCGACGGCCGCCGCCACGCCGCCACAGCCGTAATGGCCCACCACCATGATGTGCCCGACCTTCAGGACATCCACGGCGAACTGCAGGACCGAAAGGTAGTTGGCGTCCTGGGGCGGCGCGAGGTTGGCCACATTCCGGTGCACGAAGAGCTCACCGGGATCGAGGCCCACGATCTCATTGGCCGGCACCCGGCTGTCGGCGCAGCCGATCCAGAGATACTCCGGGCTTTGTTGGCTGGCGAGGCGCTGGAAGAAGCCGGGGTCCACGGACAGCTTGGCTGCGGCCCAGCGACGATTGTTGGCCTTGAGGTCATCAAGCATTCAGGGTCTCGGCGCTCCCGGCTGGTTTCGCGGATGGGCGGCCTCGAAGGCCGGATGTTGGGCGGCACGCTCGGCGACCGCCTTAAGGGCGGGCCAGCGGGACATGTCGAGGTCGTACCGCCCGGCGGCGTAGACCTGCGGGACCAGGACGCAGTCCGCCAGGGTCGGGGTCGCTCCATAGGCGAAGCCCTCCCCGTGCCGTCCAACCAGGGCCTCAAGGGCGTCAAAACCGTCACTCACCCAGCGGGCGGACCAGGCTGTGACGTCCTCCCGGGAGGCCCCCAGTCCCTGCAGGGCCTTATGGACGCGGAGATTGTTCAGGGGATGGATATCGCAGGCGACGATGGCGGCCATGGCGCGTACCCGTGCCCGGCCCAGGGCGTCCGCCGGCAGGAGGGACGGCTCGGGATGGGTCTCCTCCAGCCATTCCAGGATGGCCAGGCTCTGGGTCAGGAGGTCCCCAGCCTCCGTCTCGAGGGCCGGCGCCAGGCCCTGAGGGTTGCGGCCCCGGTAGGCCTCGCCGTGTTGGTCGCCGGCGCCCAGGTCCACAGGGACGACGTCGAAGTCCAGCCCTTTGAGGGCAAGGCCGATTCGGACGCGGTAGGGGGCGGTCGCGGCCCAGAAGCTGTAGAGGGTCAGGGGCATGAAGGTCAGTCCAGCCGGAAGGCCAGGACGCCAACGCCCTCGACCTCGCCCTCGACCCGGTCGCCCTTCTGCAAGGGCCCGACACCTTCAGGCGTCCCGGTGAAAATCAGGTCGCCGGCCTTCAGGGCCCAGAGTCGGGAGGCTTCGGAAATGATCTCGGCCACGTTCCAGATCATGTCCGCCACGACGGCGTCCTGGCGCAGATGGCCGTTGACCGACACGCGGATGGCCCCCTGGGGCGGGGTGCCCGTCCAGGGCCGGATGGCGGAGACCGGCCCCGAGGCGTCGAAGCCCTTGGCGGCCTCCCAGGGCTGGCCCTTGTCCTTGGCCAGGGCCTGCAGGTCCCGGCGGGTCAGGTCGACGCCGACCGCGTAACCGAAGACCGTCTCAAGGGCCCGGTCGACCGGGATATCCTCGCCGCCGGACTTCAGCGCGACCACAAGCTCGATCTCGTGATGCAGGTTGACGGTCGCCGACGGGAAGGGAACCGGGCCGCCGGGGGGAACGATGGCGTCCGAGGGCTTGGCGAAGAAGAAGGGCGGGTCCCGGTCGTCACCGCCCATCTCCCGGCGGTGGGCGGCGTAGTTCCGGCCCACGCAAAGCACCCGGCGAACCGGAAAGAGGGCGTCTGATCCTTCGACGGGGATCAGGACCGGCAGCGGCGGCGCATGGACGAAACGGGTCATGGAAGGCGGCATACCCCCGTCGGGCCAGAAGGAAAACCCCGAGGGCTGGCGATTGACAGGGGCAGCGCCCTGCGGCCTAGAGCCTGTTCCCTTCAGACGGAACGTCTGAAGGGACAAAACAGGCTCCAAGACCATAAAGTTAGATCCTGTTTCGATCCGATAACCGGTTCCCACTTATCGGAACAGGATCTAGGTCGGCCAGCCGGAACCGGAGAGCGACATGCCTGATCCCGCCGTGAAAGGCCCCCTGTCCGACCTCAGGGTCGTCGAGATGGGAACCCTCATCGCCGGACCCTTCTGCGGTCAGGTCCTTGGCGACTTCGGCGCGGACGTGATCAAGGTCGAGGACCCGGGCAAGGGTGATCCCATGCGCCAGTGGGGCCGGTCCCTGCCCAAGGGCCTGTCGCCCTGGTGGCCCGTGATCGGGCGTAACAAGCGCTCAGTGGCCCTCGACCTGCGCCAGGCGGAAGGCCGGGAGCTGGCCCTCGCCCTCATCGACCAGGCGGACGTCCTCATCGAGAACTTCCGGCCCGGCGCCCTGGAAAAGTGGGGCATGGGCTACGAGGCCCTCGCCGCCCGAAACCCCCGCCTGGTCATGGCCAGGGTCTCGGGCTTCGGCCAGACCGGCCCCTACTCGGAGCGGGCCGGCTATGGACTCATCGGCGAGGCCATGGGCGGCCTGCGCTATGTCACCGGCGAGCCCGACCGCCCGCCGGCACGGGCCGGCATCTCCATCGGCGACAGCCTGACCGCCCTGCACGCCGTCATCGGCGTCATGATGGCCCTGCACCACCGGGAACGGACCGGCCGGGGCCAGATGATCGACGCCGCCCTCTACGAGAGCGTGCTCTCGGTCATGGAGAACCTGGTCACCGAGTACGACCTGACCGGCTATGTCCGCGAGCGCTCGGGGTCCGTCCTGGCGGGGATCGCGCCTTCCAATGTCTATCCCTGCGCCAACGGGGAGAGCCTGCTGATCGGTGGAAACGGCGACGCCGTCTTCGCCCGCCTGGCCGCCACCATGGGCCGCGAAGACCTGGCCTCTGACCCGCGCTATGCCACCCACGCCGCCCGGGGCGAGAACCAGGCGGAGCTGGACGGCATCGTTTCCGCCTGGACGCGCAACTGGCCGCTTCCTGAACTCCTGGCCCTGCTGGAGACCAACGGCGTGCCCTGCGGGCGGATCTTCCGGGCCCCGGACATGCTCGAAGACCCCCAGTTCGTCGCCCGCCAGTCCATCGTCGAGGTGGACCACCCGGTCTTCGGCAAGGTGAAGATGCAGAACGCCTTTCCCAGGCTGTCGGAGACCCCGGGGAGCGTGCGCTGGCCGGGTGCGGCCCTGGGCGCGCATACCCGGGAGGTGCTGGAGGGCCTGGGCGTCGACGCCGGCCGTCTGGCCGAACTTGTGGCGCGGAAGGTTACCGCCCTTCCCTGATCACTCCGAGACCGCCAGGTCATCGGCGTGGATCACGGGCCCCTCGGAATATCCCAGTTCCCCCTCGATGGCCGCGGAGGTGAGGCCGCAAATGCGGACCGCATCCATGGAGTCATAGCGGCTAAGGCCCCGGGCGACCTCGCGGTCGGCCTCGTCGCGCACCACGACGGCGTCACCCTTGTCAAAGCGGCCCTCGACGGCGGTGACGCCAGCCGCCAGCAGGCTCTTGCCCCGCCGCAGGGCACGGGCGGCACCGGCGTCGATCCGGACCACCC
>JBMOEP010000075.1:0-7799 GCA_049314675.1 Phenylobacterium sp. | reverse complement strand
GATGCCCTGGCCAGGCGCGATGACGACTGTGTCGGCGGCGGCCAGGCCCGCAAGGCCGGATCCCGCCACGATTTCCCCGTCGTTGAGCACCGAGGCACCCACCAGGAAGACGTCGCCGTCGCGGGAGATGATCCGGCCGAGGTTCACCACCCCGGCGTCCGTCTGTCCCTGGGCCGTGAACGGACCGCCGGCTAGGAAGTCGGTGTTCGAGATATCGCGCGTCAACAGGCCGATGGCGCCGCCGGCAAGGATGCGCCCCTCGCCGCTGACCACCACGCCCTGAGGATTCACCAGGTAGACCGAGCCTGTGGCACTGAGCGTCCCGCGGATCACCGACAACTGGCCGCTGGTCACCCGGTTCAGGGTGGCACCCTGGCCATTGAGGATCGAGACTGCGCCGCCCTGCCCGATGGAGAAGGTCCGCCAGTCGATGATCCCGCGGGCGGAGGTCTGCTGGACCTGCAGGTTGCCGGCGATAGGCGGGCCTATGACCCCGGAGCCTGCCGTGAAGACGCCGTCCGTCGGAAGCTCCGGAGCCCCTTCGGCGAGGGCGCTGCCCGCGAGGCCCGCGAAGACGCCAGCGAGAAGAAGGGATTTCAGTTTACGGTAACGGGGGGGTGTCAGCGGGCGGGCAGGCCTCAGCGCGAGCGCAGTCGTCTCTACGTCCTCACCGGACGATCCCGAAACGCAAAGCTGGATTGCCACTGACGCACGCTTACTCAAAAACTAGCCGTCACCCAGAAGCAAGGGTCGCGGCAGATTGAAGATGCCTACCGAATCCTCAACGCCGTGGAAATGTAAATAGTTAACGAACCCTTAGGTTGTATTTTGGTCTAAAGTCTCCGCCTTGCCGTCATGGGCGTCCGGGGCGGATTGGGCTTCCCGGTGGGCGGCGGGAGAACGGTCAAGCGGTCTCGGAGACCAAACGATGGGCGGCTGCGGTCACGCTTTCCACCGACAGGTCCATCATGTGACAGATCGCCTGATTGAGGTCCGGGTCGAGAGTCCGGATCTGGTCGAGGGTACGTGCCCCTCTGAGGACCCGGCCCTTCTGCCCCCAGGGGGCGTAGGCCCGCGCGTCCGATGGCCCGAAGAGCCCCAGGGTCGGGGCGCCGCCGGCGGCGGCGAGATGCATCAGGCCGGAGTCATTTCCAATGAACAGACGCGCAGACCCAAGGGCAGCGTGAAGGGTGACCAGGTCCGCCTTGCCGACGAGGTCTATGAAGCGCCCCCGGGGAACGACTGCACGAAGGGTCGGCAGGACGCCGGCGTCCTGGGGACCGCCCGCGACCAGGAGCCGGCCGCCCTCCAGGGGTCCGCCGGCCCCGAGCAGCTGGATGGCGACCTGGGCGAACCGCTCGACGGGCCAGGTCTTGCCGACCCAGTTCGCAGCGGGACCGAGGGCGAGGAGCGGCCCCTCCCCGGCCACCAACTCGGCCGCCCGGCGGGCTGCGGCCTCGCCGACGTAGATGTAGGGCGCAGGCGGATCGTCCTGGAGGCCCAGGACCCGGGCGGCCTCGATGACCTTGTGGACGATCGGTCCGGCGACCCGTTGGTAAACGGCCCGCTTGCGACGATTGAGCAGGCTGCTGATGGCGGATCCCCGAAGATCCACCACAAGGCCCCAGGACTTCCGCCTGACCGTATTCCAGAGCCGGAACCAGTGGCCACCGTCCCGGGACTTCTCAAAGGGGATCAGGGTCTCCAGGCCCGGGACGTCCTCGAACAGGGGCGCAGCCGCCGGTCCGGCCACGATGGTGAACCGCGCGCCCGGTATTTCCTCGGAGAGCCTGCGGATCAGACCCGAGGACAGGACGGCGTCGCCGATCCGCGTGGCGGTTATGAAGAGAATCGGAAAGGGCGGAGGCGACATTGCAGACAAATAGTCCCACGCTAGGGAAGGCTCCAGCCACCGGAGGTTTCCCGCCATGACATTCTGCGTCCGCCTTGCCCAAAGGGCCCTGGTCGAGGTGTCGGGTCCAGACCGTATCAGCTTCCTGCAGGGCCTCCTCAGCCAGGACGTCGAGACCCTCGCCCCGGGGGAGGTGCGCTACGGTGCCCTGCTGGCGCCACAGGGCCGGCTGCTCTTCGACATCCTCGTCCTCGGCCGGCCAGAAGCGATCTGGCTGGAGGTCGAGGCTGCGCGCCGGGACGACATGCTCGCCCGCCTGCGGATCTACAAACTCAGGGCCAAGGTTGAGATCCGGCCGCTGGAAACGGAGGCCTGGGTCGCCTGGCCGGATGCGCCTGGCCCGGACTGGGTCGCCGATCCCCGTCGATCCGGCCTGGCCTTCCGGGCCTGGGGGCCGGACCCGGTGCCCGAGGCGACCGCCAGCCCGGAGGACTGGCAGCGGCGGCGTCTGGAGTTCGGGATCGGCGACGCCGAGGATTTCGACTTCGACCGGGACTATCCCATCGAACTCAACTTCGACCTGGTCGGCGGGATCGACTTCGCCAAGGGCTGCTTCGTGGGGCAGGAGACGACATCCCGGATGAAACGCCGGGGGCAGGTCCGTACCCGCCTCCTGCCCCTGCGTTTCGAAGGCCCACCGCCGCCTCGGGGTGCCGAGGTCCTGCGCGGCGACCTGCGGGCGGGCGAGGTTCGCTCGGGCGTCGACGGCCTGGCCCTGGCCCTCCTGCGGCTGGACCGCATTGACGGCGACCTGACCGTGGACGGCAGGGCTGTCCGGGCCGATCCGACGCCCGGGGCGACGCCCTGAGGCCGCTTCGCCTTGCTGTCGGCGGGCTTGCGCTGCGACGGTGGTGGCATGTCTGACGGTCTGATTCGTTGCAGCTGGCGCGGCATGGCGGGGGATCCGCTGTACGAGGCCTACCACGACCAGGACTGGGGCGTGCCCGAACGCAGCGCCGAGGCGCTTTGGGAAAAGCTCGTCCTCGATGGCTTCCAGGCAGGCCTTGCCTGGATCACGATCCTGCGGAAACGCGAGGGCTTCCGCGCCGCCTTCGCGGGTTTCGATCCTGAGGTCGTGGCGCGCTTTGGCGAGACCGACCGGGCCCGGCTGCTGGCCGATGCGGGCATCGTCCGGTCCGCCGCCAAGATCGACGCCGCCATCTCGAGCGCCCGGATCTTCCTCGACATGCGCGAGGCCGGGGTGGATTTCTCGGACTTCCTCTGGGGTTTCACCGGGGGACGCCCGATCCAGACCTTCGCCGAGCGCGCCCAGGACGTGCCCGCCGAGACTCTCCTCAGCCAGGAGATTTCCGCCGCCCTGAGGGCCAGGGGCTTCAAGTTCGTCGGGCCGGTCATCGTCTATGCCTTCATGCAGGCCGTGGGCATGGTCAACGACCACCTGGTGACCTGCCACCGCCACGGACCCGTCCTGGAGATGGGCCGGTGACGTCCCGCAAGGGTCCGGACCTCAGCCTTGAGGCGGCCCATCCCTGGCCCGTCTGCGGCGTGGACGAGGCCGGTCGGGGTCCCTGGGCCGGGCCGGTCAGCGCCGCTGCCGTCATCCTCGACCCCGTCCGGACGCCTGCAGGCCTGGACGATTCCAAGAAGCTCGGTGAGCGCCGTCGCGAAGCCCTGGAGGTCGAGATCAAGGCCAGCGCCCTGGCCTGGGGGGTCGGCTTCGCCACCGTCGAGGAGATCGCCGAGCTCAACATCCTCCAGGCGACCGGCCTGGCCATGCGGCGGGCGGTCGAGGCCCTGGCGTTGGCGCCGGCCTTCATCCTGGTCGACGGATCCTACCGCTTCGACCTGCCGGCACCCCTGCGGCCGGTCGTCAGGGGCGACAGCCTGTCCGCCTCGATCGCCGCCGCCTCCATCCTGGCCAAGACCGCCCGGGACCGGGTGATGGTCGAGTTGGACCAGGCCTGGCCGGGTTACGGTTTTGCAGCCCACAAGGGCTACCATGCGCCCGTCCACGTGGAGGCCCTACAGCGGCTGGGACCCTGCCCCGCCCACCGGATGAGCTGGGCTCCGATCCGGGCTCTATTGAATTCAACGGGTTAACGCTGCATTTACCCTGTTTGTAAACGAAGCCTCAACCACGCTCAGCGAGGATTCCGAATCCGGTTTGCGAGCACGAAGGGCTGGGCGTGACCCCCAATTCCATTATCCAGGCCGACACCATTCTCCAGGGCGACTGCATCGAGGTCCTGAAGGGCCTGCCCGACCGGTCGGTGAACCTTGTCTTCGCGGATCCGCCCTACAACCTCCAGCTGGGCGGTGACCTCCTGCGGCCGAACAATTCCCGCGTGGACGCCGTCGATGACGACTGGGACCAGTTTGAGAGTTTCGCCGCCTACGACGCCTTCACCCGGGCCTGGCTGAGGGAGTGCCGCCGCGTACTGAAGGACGACGGCGCACTTTGGGTAATCGGCAGCTACCACAACATCTTCCGTGTAGGGACAGTGCTGCAGGACCTGGGCTTCTGGATCCTGAACGACGTGGTCTGGCGCAAAACCAACCCCATGCCGAACTTCAAGGGCGCGCGCTTCACCAATGCCCATGAAACCCTGATCTGGGCGGCCAAGGGCCGAACGGCCAAGCGCTACACCTTCAACTACGATGCCATGAAGATGGCGAACGACGAACTTCAGATGCGTTCGGACTGGACCTTTCCCCTCTGTACCGGAGAAGAGCGGCTCAAGGACGAGAACGGCGCCAAGGCCCATCCCACCCAGAAGCCCGAGGCCCTGCTGCACCGGGTCCTGCTGGCCTCGACCAAGCCCGGGGACATCGTCCTCGACCCCTTCTTCGGCACGGGCACGACCGGGGCCGCGGCCCGCCGCCTGGGCCGCCGCTATGTCGGTATCGAGCGCGAGACCGAATACGTCGAGCTGGCCCGGGAGCGGATCGCCCGGGTCCAGCCTGTCGCGCCCGAAGACCTGCAGGTCACGGGCTCCCGGCGCGCCGAGCCCCGGGTGCCCTTCGGCCAGATTCTCGAGGCCGGCCTGCTTCATCCGGGAGACGTCCTTTACTGCCCGAGGGGCGAGCGCGCCGCCCGGGTCCGCGCTGACGGCTCCCTGGCGACGGGCGACCTGACCGGCTCGATCCACAAGGTCGGCGCCATGGTCCAGTCCGCCCCGGCCTGCAACGGCTGGACCTACTGGCACTTCCGCACCGACAAGGGCCTGACCCCCATCGACGTGCTGCGGGCCCAGGTCCGCAGTCGCCTTCCTGGCTGAGCTCGGGTACAGCCCGGGTCCAGGTTGGCGGCGTTTTTCGCTTTGCCCCGCCCCGGGCCGCTCTAAGCTGGCGTGATGAACCCGCGTATCCTGGTCCTGACCCTATCCACCTTCGCCTTCGGGTCGACCGCCTTCATCTTCACGGGCGTCCTCGAGACCATGGCGCGTGACCTGGGCGTGACCACGGCGGTCGCGGGCCAGCTCCAGACCTCTTACGTCCTGATCTCCGCCCTCCTGGGTCCGGTCTTGGCCTGGATGCTCGGGCGCGCCGACCGCAAGCTCCTGCTGGTCGTCGCCCTCGGCGGCGGGGCCCTGGCCAACCTGGCCTGTGCGGCGGCACCCAACTTCCACGTCCTCCTGGTCCTGCGCAGCGTCGTGGGCCTGGCCGCGGCGATCGCCGGACCCGCAGCCAGCGTCGCCGCCGCCGCCCTGGTCCCGCGCGAGCGTCGCGGTTCGGCGGTGGCCATGGTGATGGGCGGCATGACCATCGCCTTCGTGATCGGAATCCCCCTGGGAAGTTTCGTCGGCGCCCATTTCGGCTGGCGCTCGACCTTCGTCCTGGCCGCAGTACTGACGGGTATCGCCTTCGTGGGCGTCACTGCCCTGATGCCTTCGGTCAGGCCCCCGCCGCCTACCCCCGGCAGCCGCATCGCCCTGTCGCCCCTGCTGCCCCTCTACGCGGCGACCTTCCTGTCCTTTGCCGCCAACATGACCGTCAACCTGTTCATCGCCCCGGTGGTGCGGGTCGGGGCTGGGGTGACGGGCGGCGGGGTTGGTCTGTTCCAGATGGTGATCGGCCTGGGCTCGATCGCCGGCCTGTACCTGGGCGGACGCGCGGGCGACCGGGGCGAGGGCAAGGAATGGCTCATCGTCTGCTTCCTGGGCCAGCTCGTCGCCATGAGCCTGCACCTGGCCGCCACCCACCACCTGACGCCGCCCGGACTTCCCAGCCAGGTGCTGGTGGCCCTCGCCATTCTGACGGCCTCGACCTCGCTCTTCTCGCTGATGCCGGTCCTGTCCTCGCGGATCCTCCAGACCAGCCAGGGTGCGCCCCTCGCCATGGCGGTCAACGGATCGGTCAACTCCATGGGCCAGGCCCTGGGATCGGCCGTCGGCGGCTTCGCCCTGGCAACCCTGGGGGTACCGGGTATCCCCCTGTCGGCGATCTGTATCTCGGTCACGGGCCTGGCCCTGACCGCCCTCTTCATTCCCCGTCGCGCATCGCCAGAGCCCGCCGGGCCGCCTTGAGGAAGACGCTCGGCAGATCGCCCAGGGCGTCCACCGAAAGCCACTCCACATCGGTCGCCAGACCCTCGGCGGACAGTACCCTGAGCTCCAGGCTGAAGTGGGTGAAGACGTGATCTACCGTGCCGGCCTCCCGCCAGTGGTGCCTTGCGGGTGCCGCCGCCGCGACCGCCGCCGCGTCGGGACCTGACGCCGTCCAGTCCGTGGTCGGCAGGCCCAACATTCCGCCCAGCAGGCCTCGGGGTGGCCGCCGGACCACTGCGACGCCTTCGCCATGCCTCAGTACAAAGACGACACCAGCCCGCACGGGCCGCGCGGCGCGGACGGACTTCCGGGGCCAGGCATCGGGCGTGCCCGACGCCCGAGCGGCGCAATCCTCCGTCGCTGGACAAAGGTCGCAGCGCGGCGAGCGGGGACGGCAGACCGTGGCGCCAAGGTCCATCAGGGCCTGGGCCCAGTCCCCCGGTGCCCCGGCGTTGACGAGGCTGGCGGCCAGGGTCCGCAGCTCCGGGCGGGCCGCAGGCAGGGGCGTATCGACCGCAAAGAGCCGCGACATGACCCGCTCGACATTGCCGTCCACCACATTGGCCGGAAGGTCGAAGGCGATGGCGGCCACTGCCGCGGCCGTGTAGGGGCCCACGCCCGGCAGGCTGAGCAGGCCCGCTTCGGTGTCCGGGAAACGGCCGTCGAAACGGTCGCGGACCGCCCGGGCACAGGCCAGGAGATTGCGAGCCCGGGCGTAGTAGCCAAGGCCCGCCCAGGCGGCCATGACGTCTGCGTCTTCGGCATTGGCGAGGTCGCAGACCGTCGGCCAGCGCGAAAGGAAAGCGGCATAGTAGGGGGTCGCGTGCGCGACCGTGGTCTGCTGCAGCATGACCTCAGACAGCCAGACCCGGTAGGGATCCGGCGCCGGCGCGGATCCCGCCCCCGGGCCCGGTCCTGGAGCCCGCCGCCAGGGCAGGTCCCGGGCACAGGCCCGGTACCAGTCGAGAAGGCGGCTTTGGAAGCGCTCGGAATTCATGGTCCGAGCCTAATGGGTTTCCGGGCGGGCGGAAGGGCGAAGGCACCGGATCGGGACTCGTGTGCAGGGCCGCGGGCGGGCTAGAATGCCTTTCATGCCGAGCCGCAAACTGCCCACTGCCGCCGAGGCCGCCGAGATCCTGACCCGGCGCAGGACGCGTCCGGCCCGGCGTGCGCCCCCGCCAGCCGGTCGCAGCCTTGCGCCCCTGCTCAAGTCGCTGGACGCCCGGTTCGGCCAGGGCCCTGCGGCCCTGCAGGCCCGGTGGGCCGAGATCGTCGGGGCAGACCTCGCCCGCCGGACGGAGCCGGTCCGGGTCTCGTCCCCCCGGGGCGGTGCCCCCGGCGTGCTGGAGATCCGCGTTGCCGGGCCGTCCGCGACCCTG
>JBMOEP010000074.1:0-7856 GCA_049314675.1 Phenylobacterium sp. | reverse complement strand
TTTGTGCTGCAGGCGTCCGGGTGGATGCTGCAGAACGCCTATGGATACGGTCCGCTCCTGGGCTTCCTGGCGGTGTCGTACCTACTGGCGCTCGCCTGGATCCAGGCCTGGCTGCCCCGCGTCCGGACCGCCGCCTGAGGCGGCGGGCGCTGGCGCCCTGGCTTCCGGGTGTTTAGGCTCCCGACAACTGGAAGGAACGTCCATGAAAAGGCTCTGGAGTGCAGCTTTCGCCTTCGTACTTGCCATCGGCGGGGGTTCAGCCGCCCTGGCGCAGGTTCCGGCCCCGCCGCCCGCTGACCCCGGCCCTCCGCTCAGCGGCTATCCGCGTAAGTCCCTTCGCGCGCCGACCCCCGCAGAGCTGAAGACAGCCACCTATGTCCGCGATGTCATCTATGGCCACCGGGACGGGATGGCGCTGACCTACGACGTCTTCAAGCCGGTGAAGAAGGCCAATGGCGCGCTTGTCGTGAACATGGTGTCGGCCGGCTGGAGATCGCAGTGGGCCCCGCCCGAAGAGCGCCAGGCGCGCTATCAGGCGCTGATCGACAAGGGCTTCACAGTAGTCGCCCTCTACCACGCCTCAGCGCCGCGCTTTGCGGTTCCCGACGCGGTGACGGACGTTCGCCTTGGGATGCGCCACATCAAGCTGCACGCCGCAGATTACGGCACCAATCCCGCACGGATCGGCGTTTGGGGGGCGAGCGCGGGAGGCCATCTGGCCCTCGTCGCCGGTATGATGGCCGATGACGGAGATCCAGCGGCCGCCAATCCGCTGGAACGCAGGGGCAACCGCATTGCGGCGGTCGTCGCCTATTTCCCGCCAACGGACCTGGTCGCCCTGCTGCAGGGCCGCCCCAAGTTCGACGCCATCAACTTCGACGAAAAGCTCCGGTCCTCGGTCTCGCCCCTCTTCAGCGTCGACGCGCGCGATCCGCCGACCCTGATGCTGCACGGGGACGCCGACCGGGGCGTGCCGCCCGCTCAGTCCGAGGCCATGCAGGCCGCCCTCGACAAGGCCGGGGTGGAGAACAGGCTGACAATGTTCGCCGGTGCCGACCATGACTTCTACGTCAAGGGCGACCCGGTCCGGACAGACGCCTACGCGACCGAGGCCATGACCGCGATGGTCGCCTGGTTCGAGACCCACCTCAGGAAGTAGGCCGGCGGCGGCGGGTTACGTCAGCGAGGCCATGATCGCCTCGTTCGGCGCGATCCTGTTTTCCACGAGGCCACGCCAGGCGGCGGTGACTGCATCCGCTCCGCGCTCGTGACGGATCCCCAGCTTGCCCTTCAGTTCCAGGGACATGCGCGCGGACTCCGCCTGGGCGCGGCGCATGATCTCGCCTGGGCCCCAGTCGACGTCGCGCTTGGCGAACTGGGCCGGGGCAAAGAAGAAGGCGTGGGGTGTGGCTGAAGTCTCGGGCCGATAGCGGCCGGCACCCCAGTGGGTGGCGCCAACGGCGCAGCTGAGCTTGAGCTGGGGGCCGAAATGCGCGTGGATGGCGCTGATAACCTCACCCACGCCGGACATGTCCACAAAGGCGGTGGGGACGGTGGGATCCAGGGTGCCGATGGCGTCGTAGGTGACGACCTCATCGCAGGTCCCAAGCCCGCCGACGAAGCCGACATTCCCCGGTGATGTCAGGCCCACGACCCGGGGACGCCCCTCGCCGTGACGGGAAAGCAGGTTCGTCAGGCCCAATCCGGTCTTGGACGACGCACTGCCGACCAGCACCTGCCCGGCACCAAAGAAGGCGTTGTCCAGCAGGTAGTCGTAGAGCACGTAGGAGGTCGAGAAGAGCGGAAAGAGCAGGCTGCGCTCGTCCTCCATGGCGGTCAGCGCGGGCGGATCGCCGGCGGTGCGCTGATAGGTGTTGTAGATCGCTGGCAGGTCCGCGCGATGCGCGGCGCCATCGGAAAAGCTTCGGTCCGTCGCCCCGGCGGGCCGCATCACGACGTGGCTGGCCATGGGCAGGAAGCCCCAGATTCGCTCGCCCAGGGCGACCTCCGGAGCGCGCGAGGCCACGACGTCGGCGAACCCCCAGACGGGCACGATTCCCCAGGGCTCCTCGGCAGGGAAGAACCTCCAGTAGCCGATCATGTCGCCGGACAGGGCGTAGCTCACGTTGTTCGCCGTCAGGGCAAACTTGTCGATGGCCACGAGGATCTCGCCCTCTGCCAACTCCGGCGTCTCTGCGGAAATCGTTCGCGTTTCGGAGAAGGCCGAGCGACGGACCTGAACCTGGGTGATCATGTTGTGGGTTCCTGTTGGGCGCGGCGATCGCGCAACGAAAGCATGAAGAAGAGTGTCCCCAGCACGACGAAGGCGGCGCTCCCGTAGTGCTCCGGCGGATGGTGGCCGCTGTGCGAGCCCTTCCCGAACCAACCCAAGTAGGCGCCGAGCGCCTGCATGAGGATGGTGAGCAGCAGGACCAGGGGCACGAGCGAGCGGTATCGCAGGGCGATGATCAGGATGAGAATCCCGAACGGGATCTGCATGGCCCCGTACCAGGCGAAGAGCGTGATGATGGTGTCTGCGCGGGTCGAAAGGTCGACGCCGCCAATGACGCCGGCTCCGCCGTCGGGGAGAAAGTAGTGGATCAGCCCCGGCACGATGGTTGGCACGGAGGACAGGGCCAGGAACCACGCTGAGATAGTGGCGCCGTGGTAATCCGAATTGGTGCTGGGGGGGAGCAGGGCCATGGAATCCGCCTCGTCAGTTCACGTCGAGAAAGGGAAGGATGTGGGCGAGCAGTTCCTCCGGTGCATCCTCCTGGATGAAGTGGTTGGCCGTGGGAATGTTTTGGTGCTTCTGGCCGGCTGCGCCGGGAATGTAAGCCTGCGCCCGCTTGTCCCATCCCCGGGCGACGGGATCGAGATCACCGAAGAGGGTCAGGAAGGGACGGTCGAAGGCCGCCAGCTTCGCCCAGGCGTCTCGGTTCAGCGGGGCGCCCGGATTGTCGGTCTGCACGGCGATCAGGAGCGGAAACTGGATGATCCCGGCTTCATAGTCCGTTGACGGGAAGGGCGCCCGGTAGGCGGCCAGTTCCCCTTCGGTCAGCGTGCGCTGCATGCCGCCCTCGAGCATCTGCCAGGGAAACTCGGTCGCCGCGCGCATCATATCGACCCACATCTTCATGAAGTCGCTTTCGCCCTCCCCCAGGGGTAGGCCGGTGTTAGCCGCGATCACCCGGGCGAAGCGTTCAGGGTGCTGGGCCGCCAGGTAGATACCAATGGTGCCGCCCCAGTCCTGGCAGAAGAGGGTGATGTCCGTCAGGTCCATCTGGGTGAGCCACTTGCCCATCCAGTCATAGTGCCGGGCCAGGGTGTAGTCGCTCTTCGCCGCGGGCTTGTCCGAGCGTCCGCAGCCCACGAGGTCGACGGCGATCACCCGCCGACCTGTCGCCAGCAGTCCGGGGATCATGTGCCTGTAGAGGTAGGCCCAGGTCGGATTGCCGTGCATCAACAGGATCGGGGGCGCGTCGCGAGGGCCTTCATCGATGCAGTGAATGCGGATGTCCGTCCCGTCCTCGTCCCGGACGGTCATGTAGTGAGGCGGCCAGGGGAAGTCTGGCAGGTTCGCGAACTGAGCTTCGGGCGTACGCAGGATTTTCATGGAGAGGCTCTGGTCTGGGGGTCAGGCGGTTGCGGGGGTGAGATGTCAGCGCGGCGCGGCGGAGAGCAGGAGGGCGATCTGCGCCATTGCAGCGACGAGGGCGAATGACAGGCCAACCCAGATCCTGGGACCGGCAAGGGTCATGATCATCGGACGGGTCGGGAAGTTGAACGTCTGCGGCATGGCGGCGAACTTGAAGGCATGGGCGCCGCCGAAACGCGGGTTGCAGACCAGGTGTGCAAGGTCCCGCCGGCTCCGATAGCGGATGTAGCCCATCATCGACCACTCCGGGACTTCCTTGAGCCCCCAGGTGTCGACCATGCCGCCGATGCGGCGCGCGGCCAGGGCCGGATGTCCGCCGCGGGCGAACAGGGCGGGCATGAACATGCGCGTATAGCCGGCCATGACCTGGCGCACCGGCCGCAACTCTCCGGTGTCGGGATCCGCGACGTCGTTCTCTGACAGGCGAATGACATTGAGCATGAAGAACTCGCGACCGTCGTCCTCCTCCAGGAAGCGCCGAATGACAGGCATTTCATCCTGGTCACCGTGCCCGACATTGCTGGCGAGCATTTGCGCCATGAGGCTCTCGATCTCAGCCCTTGAGAGCGGGCCGCCCCAATTGACGTACCACCCCAGAAAGGCTGCGTAGCCAAGCAGGGCGACGCCCCAAACCCAGAAACTCGCCATGGTCCGGCTCCTCGCGTCTGCAGCCCCGGTCGATACCCGAAAAGCTTCGAACTGCAGAAGGTATTGGCACTCCCTGTGTCATTAGATGGCACCGCAGGGTTTGGCAATGGGGCCCGGCGCCCGGGGCGGTCAGCTTGCGAGCAGACGGCTCACTGCCGCGAAGATGGCCTGCCGGCTCTCGTCGACGGGCAGGCCCTGCGTACGACGTAGCCTGAGCCAACCCTCCATGGACGTCAGGAGCTCGATCGCGGGGGCGGCCTCGGGCTGGCCTTCTATCTCTGGCAGGCAGGCCCGGAGTTGGCGGCGCTGCTGTGTCGCGAACTGAGACCTGGCGCGCTGGAGGGTCGGCGACGTGTGAAGTCGCGTTTCGCCCGAGAGATAGTAGGCCGTGATCTGCTCGAATGTGGCCGCCCTGGCCGTGATCAGTTGCTCGATCCTCTGAGGCAATGTCCCGTCCCAGGTGGTCTGGGTCAGCACCGGCTCCACGAGGGATCGGACCTGAGCGTTCATCGCCTCGAACAGCGACTCCATGTCCTGGAAGTGCCGAAATACCGTCCGACCGCCGACGTTTGCGTACTGCGCCACGTCCTCAGATGTCGGGCTCAGGTTCCCCGCACGAATGAGGTCGAGCAGGGCGACGACGATCTTCCCGCGGGTCACGCGGCTTCGCGCCATTCGCCCGTCCAGTTCCGGTGGCGGAGCGCGCCGGACGCGGGGCGAGGGTGGCGGGGGCGAGTCCGAGGTCATGGGATGCGGATACGGTCTAAGCATTGGCCCGGCAAGTGGGACCCCAAGCGTGGCCGAACTGCCTGGCGGCCCGGGAGGGACTCGAACCCCCGACCTTCGCTTTAGGAAAGCGCTGCTCTATCCTGCTGAGCTACCGGGCCTTGCCGGGCGGAGCGATGCCACGGGGGCGGATCGGTGCCAAGGGCCGAGTTCGGTTTCCGTCAGCGGCAGGCATAGTCCTCGGTCCCGCAGCGCGGGGCGTCGGTCTCGGAGGCCACCACGAAGAGTTGGCTGCGGGCAATGGCGGGGGTCGTCGGCGTCTCGTCGAAGAAGCCCTCCAGCACCTGTCCCTTTTGCAGGTCATCCGGCTGGAACCAGAGCACGGGCCCTGGCATGGGAACGGCACCCGGGAACCGGCACGGCGCGTCGAAGACGATCCGCGCGCCGGGACGTGCGCCGCCCCTAAAGACCCTGAGCACCCGACCCTCGATCAGGCAGACCTCGGCCGAGGGCCGCAGCCGGACCTTCTGGACCTTGACCTGGAGGTGCAGGGCCGCCTCCCGCCGGGCCTCGAGGTAGGCCTGGGGCGGCAGGACAGCACCGGCGGGCCAGGCGAAGACAAGGCCTGCAACCAGCCCGCCAGCAGCGGCGAAACGGCGAAATTCCATCCGGTCAGGTTCCTTGAGCCTTTCGGGCAGCGAGGGCCGCCTTGGTGGCGTCGTATCGCGACCGAGTGATATTGTAACGGGCATAGCAGACGGCGGCGATCAGGCCAGGGATCGTCGCCAGGATCCCGTCGACAAACACCAGGTTGAAGAGCACGTCGTCAGGCACAGAGCCCGGCTTGGCCTTGGGCGGGAAGCTGATCGCGTAGAGGGCCAGGCCCGCGAGCGCCGCTCCCAGGGCCTGGTCAATCTTGGCGGCCAGGTTCCGGGTCGAGTAGAGAACCCCTTCCTGACGCACGCCGTGGGCCAGTTCATTCTCGTCGGCGATGTCTGCAAGGGCGGACATGACGGTGATGCTGAGGACACTGGCTCCGGCGCTACCGACCGACGAGAAGGCGATCAGCATGGGCGTCAGGCCTGGAGTCTCTGAGCTCAGTACCCCGGTAAGGCCAAGGATCATCGGTATCGCAGGGCCGATAGAGAACACCACGGCCCAGATGATCATGTTCAGGCGCTTATCGAGGCGCTGGTGCATGCGGGCGGAGAACAGGAATCCGGTGGCGTAACCGGCAAAGCTACCGAAGACGAACCACTTCAGCTGCTCGCTGGTCAGTCCCCAGAAGAAGGTATTCACGTAGAGGTTCAGGCCGCCCCGGACCCCAATCATCATCGACAGGAAGAAGAAGGCGATGAGCAGCCAAACGTAGTTGCGATTCCCAAGCGCCTTCCTGATGTCCTTGAGGAACTCGAGGGGGCTGAAGCGAGGAAGGTTCTCGGGCGCCTTCGGGAGGCGGGGGATCTGGTCGCGGGTAAACCAGGCCGAGGCCAGCAACAGCGCCATGGCGGCCAGTCCGCAGCCGACAGCGAAGGGTCCGTAGGGCTCAGGATTTAGGAGGCCCCTCGGGTACTCCGGTGTGGCCTTGAAGACGAAGTGAAGGGCGAGGAAGTTCATTCCCGCGCCCCCCGCCCAGGTAAAGAAGTTGTTCCAGCTCAGCACCTTGGACCGCTCGATATAGTCGGTCGACAGCTCGCCTCCGAAGGCCAGGTGAGGCGTGTTGAACAGGCTGATGGAGATCCGCATGAAGCTGACAGACAGGGCGAACCAAAGGAACAGGACGAGATCAGAGGCCCCCGGCGGCGGATTGAAGACTGCGATCACGGACAAGGCGATGGGCACTGGCGCGAGGAAGAGATAGCCGTGCCGCCGACCGAACCGCCCACGGGTCCGGTCTGAGAGCGAGCCGATGACCGGATCCGCAAATCCGTCGAGGAAGAGGCTGGCGGAGACGGCCAAGCCTGCGAGAACCACGTTCAGGCCGAGAATCTGGTTGTAATAGAGCATGGCGTAGGAGCCGACCGTGGCCAGAACGATCGAGTCCCCCACAGATCCGACCCCGAAGAAAAACTTGGTACGCAGGGGCAGCCGCTCGGCAGAGTCGGCCTGAGAGCCGGCTTGGGCGCTGGACATGAAATCACTCCCTGGAAATGGAACGCGCCCCGGTGCATCGCCGGAGCGTCGGTAAAGCTCGAAATCGTTACTGGCAGCGGAAAAAAGAGCGGCCCGGCAACATCCAACGGGCAGAACGCCGCAAGGTCAACCTTGGGGACGGCGCGCTTTCCCCGACCAAGGGTGGAGTCTAGGATAGCTGCTGGATTCTGCACCGCCCGGAAGGCCCCCTGATGACCCAGACCGCGCCCTTCGCCGTCGACGGCCCCCTGGCCCCTCCCCTCGCCCGCCTCCTCACCTATTGGGAGGGCCTGAGGCGTGGTCAGGCCGAAATCCCGTTCTGGGATGACCTCTCCGAGGTCAAGATCGAGGCCTTGGGGGCGGAGACCTTCATCCTGGACGTCTTCAGCCGGCCAGAGCGTTTCCGCGTCAATGACCTGGAGGTCGCCGCCGTCGATCGGGAGCGCCTGCTCGGCCTCTTCCTCGATGACGTCGACCTGCCGGAGGTCTTCGCCCTGCTACGCGCCCAGGCCAGCGCCACGGCAGAACTGATGGCCCCGACCCTGCACAGGATCGGCGGTCTGCAGCGGCTGCTCTTGCCCGCCTGGGGCGAGGGCGAGGTGCGAATGCTGGTGGGTGGCCTGGCCCAGGGCTAGGGGCCCGCCTGGACCTCGATCCGGACGCGGGGTCGAAGCCGGCGTATGTCGGCGCT
>JBMOEP010000073.1:0-7864 GCA_049314675.1 Phenylobacterium sp. | reverse complement strand
AAGCGCGACGGAGGGGGTCAACGGCATCTCAGCTGACCCCTGCCGGAACCTCACCCCGCGACCAGGTCGGTCAGGGTCTGGCGCACCAGGTCTGGCCGTTCCATCGGCAGGAAGTGGGTGGTCCCCGGAATGACCTCCAGCCGAACCCGCCCATCCGCAGTCAGCCCGGCCTCGTGGCCATCGGAACGGCAGGTCGAGCCCGTCTCGGCCTTGAGGATCCGGATCGGGACGCCCGCGCCCTGGAAGGACGGCCAGGGATCGTGGCCGTGGCTGGCGAAGTTGGAGGCCTCCCAGGCGGGCGGGCAGTTCAGCTCGACCTCGCCGGACGGCGTGTCGTGGAAGCCGTCCTCCACATAGTCCGCCAGCATTTCAGGGGTCCAGGCGCGGAAAGCGCCCTTGCCGCTGTAAGAAGTGATCACGGCGTCACGGCTGGGGAAGACCGGCCGGCGGCGGAGGGCGCCCTGGAGCAGGGGATTGTCCCCGGTCAGGGGACGGTTCCCGTTCTGGGCGGCAAAGCCCGGCGCCATGATCACCGGATCGAAGAGGGCGATCCCGCGCACCCGCCCTGGGGCCTCAGCGGCGGCCATCAGGCTGATTGTGCCGCCCATGGAATGTCCGCCCAGGACCGCATCGCGGATGTCGAGCGCCTCGAGCACGGCCTTGAGGTCGGGCACCAGGTCGTACCAGTTGCGGCCCGGGTCCTCGAGCCGGGGCGGCAGGCCCGACAGGCCATGGCCCCGCTGGTCGACGGCGACGATCCTCAGCCGGTCGGACAGGGGGCCCAGGATCGACCGGTAGGTAAGGGCGTTGAAGCCATTGGCGTGGGAGAAGACGATGTCGACCGGGCGGTCCTGCGGGCCCATCTCGATGGCGGTCCCATGGCCGCCAACGGATGGAAGATCGAAGCTCAGGCGGCGGAATTCGAAACCCGGAATGGTGCTGGTCATGGACGGTCAGTCTCCCCTTGGCCTGTTTTAGCGCCTCGCCGTCCGGCGCGCACCCGGAAGGATCACCCTTGCGAACCCTCCGTCGCCGGGCCTAGGTCGCGGCATGACTGCGGACCCGCCGCCCATCGAATGGACCGAGGACGGACGTCCCCGCTCCACCCTCTACGGAGACGCCTACTTCGGCGCCGACGACGGCCTTTCTGAATCCCGGGCGGTCTTCCTGGACGGCTGCGGCCTGCCGAGGGCCTGGGCCGGGCGCCAGTCCTTCACCGTCGCCGAGCTGGGCTTCGGGACGGGGCTCAACATGCTGGCCCTGCTGGACCTCTGGCGCCGGGAGGGCCCGGCCGAGGGGCACCTGCACCTCTTCAGCGTCGAGGCCCACCTCATGACCCGGGAGGAGGCCGCCCGGGCCCTCGCCGCCTGGCCGGAGCTGTCGGAAATCACCGAGGCCCTCCTCTCTCGCTGGCCGGCGCGGCGACGCGGTTTCCACCGGAGCGCGTTTCCCGAGTATCGGGCCTGCCTGGACCTGGCCCTCCTGGAAGCCGGCGAGGCCCTGTCGGTCTGGAACGGCCGGGCGGACGCCTGGTTCCTCGACGGCTTTGCCCCCGCCCTCAACCCCGAGATCTGGCGCGATGAGGTGCTGCGGGGCGTCGCCGCGCGGTCGGCGCCAGGTGCCCGGGCGGCGACCTTCACCGTGGCCGGCCAGGTGCGCCGGGGCCTGTCCGCGGCCGGCTTTGAGGTGCGTCGGGCGCCCGGCCACGGGCGAAAGCGTGAGCGCCTGGAGGCCATCTTCCCCGGGGAGGGTCGGGACCCTGCCGGTCCCGGCGGGGTGGCCGTGATCGGTGCCGGGATCGCCGGGGCGTCGGTGGTGCGGGCCCTGCGCGGCCTGGGCGTCGAGGCGGTCCACTTCGAGGCCGAGGCGCCGGGCACCGGCGCTTCGGGAAACCCTGCAGGCCTGGTGACGCCGCGCCTGGACGCCGGCCTTGGCCCCGTCGCGAGGCTGGCCGCCCAGGCCTATTTGCGGGCCCTGGACGTCTATCCGGAAGTCCCCGGGGCGGTGCTCGCACGTGGGGTCCTCCAACTCGCCGCCACCGACAGGGACCCGTCGAGGTTCGCCCGGATCGCCGGCTCTGACCTCTTTCCGGAGGGCACCCTACGGCTTCTCGACCCGGCAGGGGCATCGGCGCGCCTGGGCGAGCCGTCCGACCGGCCCGGACTGGACCAGCCGGACGCCCTGAGCCTCGACCCCCGGCAGGTCCTGGAGGCCTGGTGCGGGGTGCCCCTCGCCGGTCGGGTGCAGGCCTTGGAACGGGCCGAAGGCGTCTGGCGGCTGACGACGGCGGCGGGCGAGACCTCCGTCTTCCGCACTGTCATCCTGGCCTCGGGCGCGGGCCTGGACCGCCTCTGGCCCGGGGCACCCATCCTGCCCGTCCGGGGACAGGTGAGCTGGATCTCTGCCCCGGACCCGGAGGTGCCGCGGGCTGCGGGCTGGGGCGGGTATCTCGCCCCCCTGGCCGGGGGTTTCCTGTTCGGGGCGACCTTCCGGCGGGATGAGACCTCCACCGAGGTGACCGAGGCCGACCACCAGGCCAACCTCGAGGCGCTCGCCCGGGGGCGGCCGGCCCTGGCGGCGGACCTCTCCGGGCGTGCCCTGGAGGGCCGGGCCCGGGTGCGGGCAACCACCCGGGACCACCTGCCCCTGGCCGGGGCTGTTCCCGGCGCCCCAGGGCTCTTCGTCCTGGGCGGGCTCGGTTCCCGGGGCCTGACCTGGGCACCCCTGCTGGGCGAGCATGTTGCGGCCCTGGCGGTAGGTGCCCTATCGCCCTTACCGGAAGACCTCGCCGGGCTGGTGGCCCCGGGACGCTATAGCGCAGGGTAAGAGGGAGGGGTCTACGCAGGCCATTATCCTGCCTCAACCCGACTGTTATCCTCGGTCCCGTAAACCCAGGGAGCTTTTGCCATGATCTCCAGACTGAGCCTCGCGGCGGTCGCCGCCTTCACCCTCGCCGGTGCCGCCGTCGCCCAGGGACAACCGGTTCCGGCCGGGGCCGAGCCGGGCCCCGAGGCTGCCAAGCCTGAGCGCGCCTGCTTCTCCAACCGCGACGTGCGGGGCTTCGCGGCCCCTGACGACAAGACCCTGTACCTGCGGGTGCGCAGCAAGGACGTCTACCGCCTGGATCTGAAGGGCCGCTGCCCCGACCTGGACTGGGAGACGCAGATCGGACTGGATTCCCGCGGTTCCAGCTCCATCTGTGGCCCGATTGACGTCGATGTGCGGGTTCGGGGGCCCATCGGCGTCACCCGATGCCCGGTCTCGGCGATCACCCGCCTGACCCCGGAAGATGCCGCCGCCCTGCCCCGCAAGTCCCAGCCCTGATCCCCAGCCTCGGCCGGGCCGGGCCCCGATCAACCGGCCGGAGAGCCGGAAGAGCATCAAGAACGCTCCCCTGCCGGAAACCACGCGACGATGAGACGTCGTGGCGTCCTGGGCGAGTGCGTTTGTCTGGCGGGGCGGGACGCGGGCTGAGCGCGCTTTCGTCCGGCGGTGAAGACGACTACCCTTGCCTGCGGTTGCCGCCCTGACTTCGGAGTTCTTGCGTGTCCCTCACCCGGCGGACCCTGGCCGGCCTGATCGCCCTGGCGCCTGGACAGGCCTGGGCACAGGCGGGTCCCCTGGTCGCTGCGGCCTCGGACCTGGCCGGTGCCCTGCCCGTCATCGCCGAGCGGTTCCGGCGCGCCGGCGGCGGACCCGTCAGGCTGACCTTCGGGTCCTCCGGCGCCCTGACCCGGCAGATCGAGGCGGGGGCTCCCTTTGAGGTCTTTCTCTGCGCCGAGGCGAGCCTGGTCCAGCGCCTGGCGGCGGGGGGCCGCACAGAGGGCCAGGGACGCGTCTACGGCCAGGGCCGCCTCGTTCTCTTTGCACGGAACGGATCCAGGGTCCGCCCCGCCGGTGGGGTGGCCGAACTTGTCCAGGCCCTGCGGGACGGTCGTCTCCAGCGGCTGGCCATCGCCAATCCGGACCATGCGCCCTATGGCCGAGCGGCCCGGGAAGTCCTGACGGCCCTCGGGGTCTGGTCGCTGGCCAAGCCCCGCCTCGTCCTGGGAGACTCCGCCGCCCAGGCCGCGCGCTTCGCCCTGACCGGGGGCGCAGACGCCGGCCTCCTGCCCCTGGCCCTCGCCCTCGGGCCCGAGCTGACCCGGGCGGGCACCCACGCCCGGATCGACACGGCCCTGCACGCGCCCCTGGTGCAGACTGCGGTGGTCCTTCGCGGCGCCGGGCGCCCGGCACGGGCCTTCTTCGACTTCCTCGCCACCCCCCAGGCCCGCGGCGTCCTTCGGGATTTCGGCCTGGCTCCGGACGGGAACGCCTGAGCCATGGACGCCGTCGCCTTCGCCCTGTCCTTCAAGCTCAGCCTCTGGACCGCCTGCCTGCTGGTGCCCGTCGGGGTGCTGGTGGCCCGCGCCCTGGCCTACCAGGTGCGGCGGGGCCGGGCCGTTCTGGAGGGGCTCATCGCCCTGCCCCTGGTCCTGCCGCCCACCGTTCTCGGCTTCTACCTGCTGGCGGCCCTCGGCGAGGCGTCCCCCCTCGGCGCCCTCTGGACGGCGGTCTTCGGCAAGGGCCTCGCCTTCAGCTTCGAGGGCCTGGTGGCCGCCTCCCTGGTCGCCAACCTGCCCTTCGCGGTCCAGCCCGCCCTTCGGGCCTTCGAGGCCATCCGGCCCGAGCTGAGAGAGGCCGCCTGGGTCAGCGGGCTCAGCCCCTGGCGGACCTTCTGGACCGTCGAGGCGCCCCTCGCCTGGCCCGGCGTCCTGACGAGCTTCGTCCTGGTCTTCGCCCACACCATGGGCGAGTTCGGGGTCGTGCTGATGATCGGCGGCTCCATTCCCGGCGAGACCCGGACAGCGGCCCTGGCCATCTACGACCGGGTCCAGGCCTTCGACGACGCCGGGGCCGGCGTCCTGGCGGCGGCCCTGGTCGTGGTCTCAGTGGCGGCCATCATCGTGGTCCAGGCCCTCGGCTCCCGACTGGCTCGGCATGACCGCTGAACCTGCGCTCAGCCTGTCTTTTTCCCGTGGCGGGCCCGCCGGGGTCGCGGCAGACCTGGAGCTTGTGCCCGGCGAGATCCTGGCCCTGACCGGCCCCTCCGGCGCGGGCAAGACCACCCTCCTGCGGATCGTCGCCGGCCTGGTCCGCCCGGGCGAAGGGCGCATCGCCTGCACCGGCGAGGTCTGGCTGGACACGAAAGCCGGGATCTTCGTCCCTCCGTTCCGCCGCCGCACGGGCCTGGTCTTCCAGGCCTACGCCCTGCTGCCGCACCTGACGGCCCTGGCGAATATCCGGATGGCCATGGCCGACCTGCCCCGGGACGAGGCGACGGAGGCCGCCCGCCGCCTGATGGCAGACCTGGACCTCGCCGGCCTGGAGGACCGCAAGCCGGCCAATCTCTCCGGCGGCCAGCAGCAGAGGGTGGCCATGGCCCGGGCCCTGGCGCGCAGGCCCTCTGTCCTGCTCCTCGACGAGCCCCTGTCGGCGGTGGACCGCCGCTCCCGGCGAAGGGTCCGCGACCAGCTGTCCGCCTTGCGGCAAGACAAGGGCCCGCCCATCCTGCTCGTCACCCACGACCTGGAGGAGGCCGCCGGCCTTGCTGATCGCCTTGCGGTGATGGACGCCGGACGCATCCTGCGGTGCGGTCCGCCGGCGGAGGTCCTGGCCGATCCCCAGGTGGCCGAAGTCCTCGACCTCGGCTGAGGCCTCAGGCGCCAGCCGCCAGCCGGATCTGCGCCGGCCCCTCAGCAAAGCAGCCCACCCGGGCGGCGTCGAAGCCTGCGGCCTTGAGATGCGCCAGGACCGCTCCGGCCGCCTCCGGGGCGGCGGCGACCAGCAGGCCGCCACTGGTCTGGGGGTCGCTGAGCAGGTCCCGCCGCCAGGGGTCCAGGTCGTCGGCACCCCTGACGTCGGCGCCGTAGCTATCCCAGTTGCGCACGCTGGCGCCCGTCCGCACGCCCTCCCGGGCCAGGGCCTCCGCCCCGGGCAGGAGCCGGGGCGCCAGGGGGTCGATCTCAAGGGTCAGGCCCGCCCCCCGGGCCATTTCCAGCCCATGCCCCAGGAGGCCGAAGCCGGTGACATCGGTCATGGCGTGGACGCCATCCATAGCCGCAAGGTCCGGTCCCGGCGTATTGAGCTGGGTGGCCGAGCCCACCAGGGCGGCATAGCCCTCGGCGTCCAGCCGGCCCTGCTTGAAGGCTGCAGAGAGCACGCCCACGCCCAGGGCCTTGCCGAGGATCAGTTCATCCCCCGCCCGGGCGGCGCGATTGGTCATGAGATGGTCGGGATGGACCAGGCCCAGGGCTACCAGGCCGTAGATGGGCTCAAGGCTGTCGATGGAGTGGCCGCCGGCGATGGGGATTCCCGCCTCGGCGCAGATCTCCGATCCCCCTGCCAATATGCCGCGGATGGTCTCCACCGGCAGGACGTTGATGGGCATGCCCACAATCGCCAGGGCCAGGATGGGCTTGCCGCCCATGGCGTAGACGTCGGACAGGGCATTGGCGGCGGCGATGCGGCCAAAGTCCCGGGGATCGTCCACCATGGGCATGAAGAAGTCGGTGGTGGCGATCAGGGCCTGGGTGTCGTTCAGGCGCCAGACCGCCGCATCGTCCGAGGTCTCGGTCCCGATCATCAGGCTGGCGAAGGGCGCGGCCTGGGGGGCACCGGCCAGGATCTGCTGCAGGACGCCGGGCGCGATCTTGCACCCGCATCCACCGCCATGGGCCAGGCTGGTCAGGCGCACCGGGCCCTGCGTTCCTGTCGCGGATTCCGCCATGCCCCGAGCCTCCTGTTCAGACTGTCCCGGGGCGGGTGTATACCAGCGCCCCATGACCCGCGACCGCCATTTCCCCTCCGGCCGGAAGAGGCCCGCCCGATGAGCGGGCCCGAGACCGTCGACGCCGCCGACGCCGGGACGCGGGCGCGCTTCGACATGGTGATCGACGTGCGCAGCCCCGGCGAGTTTGCCGAGGACCACGTGCCCGGCGCGGTCAACCTGCCCGTCCTCGACAACGCCGAGCGCGCCGAGGTCGGGACCCTCTACGTCCAGCAGTCCCGCTTCCTGGCCCGCAAGGTCGGCGGTGCCTATGTGGCGCGGAACATCGGCGGCCACCTCCTGGGCGCCCTGGCCGACCAGCCCGGAGGCTTCCGGCCCCTCGTCTACTGCTGGCGCGGCGGCATGCGGTCGGGTGCCATGGCCCACATCCTGTCCCAGGTCGGCTGGCGGGTCGGCGTCCTGGCCGGCGGCTATCGCACCTATCGCCGGGAGGTGACGACCCGCCTTTACGACTCGCCGCCCGGCTTCCGCGCCGTGGTGCTCGACGGACCGACGGGATCGGGCAAGACCGAGGTGCTGAAGCGACTGCCCGGCCTGGGGGTCCAGGTCCTGGACCTGGAGGGCCTGGCCGAGCACCGGGGCTCCCTGCTCGGCGCCCTGCCCGGCCGTCCCCAACCGGCCCAGAAGATGTTCGAGAGCCGCCTCCTGGGCGCCCTGGAGGCCCTCGATCCCGCCCGGCCCGTGGTGATCGAGGCGGAGTCCAGCAAGGTGGGCGAGCGCATGGTGCCCCCCGCCGTCTGGACCGCCATGTCGGAAGCGCCCTCGATCCGGCTGGAGGCCCCCCCCGAGGCCCGCGCCGCCTACCTCGCCGGGGTCTATGGCGAGACGACCGGGGACGTAGAGGCCCTGATGGCCCTCCTCTCCCGCCTGCCCAGCAAGCCCGGCGCCAAGCGCCTCGCCGAATGGCGGGCCCGGCTGGAGGCCGGCGACCTTGAGCCCGTGGCCCTCGGCCTCGTCGAGACCCACTATGACCCGGCCTACCGCCGCTCCTCCCGCCAGCGTGAGCGGCCGGAGCTAGGCCGCCTCGATCTCGCC
>JBMOEP010000072.1:0-8041 GCA_049314675.1 Phenylobacterium sp. | reverse complement strand
CCGCGGTCGGACTCATATACGCGACCAAAGCCAGCGATGGTCGCCGCGTTCGTCGAGACAGCAACCTTGCTGTTGATCACGGGAGTCCCGCCCAGTTCCACGTCTGGCTTGACGGTGAACTTGACAAACGCGACGTCGCCGAGGACCCCGAAGCGTCCATAGCGGGCTTCGGCCGTACCCATGAAGGCACCAGTAATGTGGCTCAGGATGTCTTTGAAAGTGATGTCGATGTCCGCCGACGGCCCGTCAGGCGGGACCTGGCCGTCGCCGACAACCCCCGGCCCCCAGACGTAGGGCGACACGGAAAACTCCCAGTCTTCAGCCGCCTGGGCGGCACCGGCCGCCAATATCACGGATAGGGCCGGCAGGGCTGCGCGAAGCAATTTCATGGTCATCTCCGGTCGGTTCGAAAAACTCTAAAGGGCAAGCGGCCCGAATGCCGTAGACCGACTGTGGTCGATAGACTGTATGAAGTTATACGATTGCACCGCTAGGTTATGGGTCTCATACGGCGACAACCGCCTTGGTGAGGCTCTTGGTGAGGATGCCGACAGCGGCTTCCCGATCTATGCTTTCGATAGCGGCGACCTCCCGGGCCATGCGGTCGAGAGCGGATTCGTAAAGCTGGCGCTCGGAGTAGGACTGTTCGGGCTGGTTCTCGGCCCGGTGCAGGTCGCGCACGACCTCGGCGATCGAGATCAGGTCGCCGGAATTGATCTTGGCTTCATATTCCTGGGCACGGCGCGACCACATGGTGCGCTTCACCCGGGCCCGCCCCTTCAGCGTGGTCAGGGCCTGGCTGACCACATTGCCTTCCGCGAGCGACCGCAGGCCGGACACCTTAGCCTTGGCGGTAGGAACCCGGAGGGTCATCTTTTCGTGGTCGAAGGTGATGACATAGACTTCAAGGGAATAGCCGGCGACTTCCTGGGTCTCGATCCCCTGGACCCGCCCCACGCCATGCGCGGGATAGACCACGTGATCGCCCACCGAGAACTGAAGATCGTCCTTGCTCATTCTCTGATCCCTTCAAACACTTGGCGTACTGACGTGCCCGCACCCCGTGACCCCTGACCCGCAATTTCGGAAATAGTCTCCTGTCCCGAAAAACAAGCGGGCCTGGAAGCTGACGGTTTCCGATGACTTCTGGCTAGGACACCCCTCGCCCTCCATGGGCGCAGGTCGACGGCGAACGACGACTTGTGAACACGACATCCCGGCGGACGCCTCCTCCGGAATGACGATGGAGCTATCACAAAACTGAGATCGATGAAAGGCTTGCGCCCCAAGAGGGCTCAGGAACCCTTGCCGGGCTTCTCGCTGAAGTACTTCTCGAATTTTCCGGTTTCGCGCTCGAAGTCCGCAGCGTTCTCTGGCGGTTCGCCCTTCAGGGTGATGTTTGGCCAGACCTTGGCGTAATCCGTATTGATCCGCAGCCACTTGCCGTCGGGCGTATCCTCTGTGTCCGGCTTGATGGCGTCGACCGGGCATTCCGGCTCGCAGACGCCGCAGTCGATGCACTCATCGGGGTTGATGACCAGGAAGTTCTCGCCTTCATAGAAGCAGTCGACCGGACACACCTCCACGCAGTCCATGAACTTACATTTGATGCACGAGTCCATGACGATGTAGGTCATTGCGCGTCTCGGCCTCCGGGCTCTGGTCGCTACCGGCGCGGGTTCTCGCGGCCCCAGCCGAGGTTGTCAATGGCGTGGACGCCTCAACCGCCGGGCGTCAGTCGGATCAACGTCTTCGTCGCCGCCTCCACCGCCTTGCGGCTGTAGAGCAGGGGCGCGTATCCGCCCTTGACCCAAGTCTGGAAGAGGTCGCGGGCGTGGGGACTGTCAACGTCTCCCGACTGGCCGGGCGTATTGATGAATTGGCTCTCGTCCCAGGCGCCCACGTCCAGCACCATTCGAAAGGACGCTCCAGCCGTGACCCGGAAGTCACCAGGTCGCCAGGTGGCCGCAAGGGGAGAAAGGGAGGTTCCGGCCATGGGCTCCGGGCCCACGCTGAGGCCTTCGCGGTCGGCGCCCGTCGCCAAGGGCGCGAGCACGTGCGTGAAGGCCGCCTGGTGAAGCCGACCCCACGCCCAGGTCGAGGGGTCAGGTCCCATCCGGTCCCGGGCCTCCCGGGCCGCCGCGCCCAGGCTCTCGAGCAGAAGCGCCCGCCGCGCGGCCTCGGGATCAGGGCCGAGCGCGTCGCCGGGGCTCTCCAGCAGGTCCATCACTGCGGCCAGGTCGCCGCCGCCGATCAGGTTCCTCACCTGGGGCGGGGCTGCCCTGCCCACCACAGCGGGCCCGAGGTGCTTGCCCGTCCAGATCAGGTAGACCGCGGCTGCGGCGCTGTCCGCCCGGGCCGAGCCGTCCCAGCCGCGCAGGAGGTCCAGGGCACTGGCGGTCAGGGGGTCGTCAGAAAAGAGGGGCGCCAGGAGCCGTATCAGCCGGCGTGAGGTGATGTCCGTGGGGTCCGTCTGCAGGGCCATGGAGTCGGCAAGGCTGAGGGTCCGGGCGGACCCCAGGACCTCGTCAATCCTCAGAAGGCGCGACGGGTTCGACCATTCGAACCCGACCTTCCGCTCGGCGACGGGATAACCGGGCGGCAGGTTCATCGCATTGGCGGTGGCGATGTAGCCCTCCGGCGGGTTCAGTTTCGACGGCAGTTCGGCCTGGGACAGGAACCCCTTCCACTCGTAGCGTCCGTCCCCCGGAACCGGCAGGAGCCCGTCCCAGTTTGGCCGTGCCGGGACCCGGCCGGCGGCGACCCAGCCGATCCGCCCGCCGACGTCGGCATAGACTTGGTTTTCGCTGGGCGTTCCCCAGTTCGCCAGAGCGGCCTTGAAAGCGGGCCAGGACCTGGCAGTCATGTAACCCAGCGAGCCGAAATAGGCACTTGCGCCGGGCTCGGCCCAAACCGACCTCAGGGCGAAGGCCCTTTGGCTGCCCGACTCGGTATGGACGACGGGGCCATGTCGGGTGAACCTCAGGTCGACCTCCCGTGCGGGTCCGCCCCGCACCTCGATAGTCTCGCGAACGGTCTCCATCCGGGCCCAACCGCCTCTGTAGCGATAGAGGTCAGGATCGTCGGGGGAGGTTTCGTAGACGTAGAGGTCTTCCTGGTCGGCATAGAAGATGGTCAGGCCGAAGGCGATGGTTTGGTTATGGCCAATGGAAATGCCAGGCAGGGCGGGTTCGCCGGCCCCAATCACCGACAGGCCGGGCGCTTCCAGGTGGGCCACGTACCTCAGGGAGGGCAGGCCATGGTCCCTGTGCGGGTCATTGGCCAGGATCGGACGCCCGGTGGTCGTGCGCGACGGCGCGATCGTCCAGTTGTTCGAGCCCTGGGACTCCGGCGGAGGAGCTTCTGCCGCCAACCGCCGCCGGGCGGCGTCAAACTTCACGCCACGGGTCGCCAGGTTGTAGTCGTCCAGGACGGTCTCGGGGATGGCGCAGGGGTCGAGGCCATCGGGGACCTGCGTCGTCCAGTCCGGCTCCAGCTTCTTGAACAGCCTGTCGGCGCCCGGACCGCCGGCGCACAGGATCCGGGCCCGGGTGGCCTCCATGCCCGCGTTTCGGGTCAGCCCGTGGCTGCGGACGCGCACCACGTCCTCGGCGGCCCAGAGGTCCGGGGTCGTCCCGGCGATCCTGAACTCCCGGGGCAGGGTGCGATCTCCCGACCGGATTTCGAGGACATAGGCATTGATCCCGGCGACGAAGGCTTCGGTATTGCTCCGGGCGCCTTGGCCGTAGGCGGCCCACTCGGCCTTCATGTCGCCCCGGTAAAGGAAGAGTCGCGCCGCCCTGTCCTGGTCCACGAAGTCGGGCCCGAAGTCCCGCGCCAGAAGCCCCAGGCCGCGCTTCCGCCAAAGGTCGATCTGCCAGAGCCGGTCCCGCGCGGCGTTGTAGCCTTGGACAAAGAAGGCGTCCCGCGCCGACCGGGCATAGATGTGCGGGACGCCCCAATGGTCGACCCGGATCTCGGCGGGCGCTGAAAGGCCCGCAACCCGGCGGTCTTCGACCTGCGGGGTGGTCGCCAGGGCCTGGGCGGCCGGGAGAAGGCCCCAGAGGAGGGCGAAGGCCGAAGGGGCCAGTGACCTTGATATCATCGCGCGTCCTCCCCGAAGCCGGAGACGACGCTAGGTGTCCGCGGCTCCGGCGGCAAGACTTCGGCACAGCCGTCTGCCATCGCCGCATAGAGTCCGCGGGCCTCGACGGCTGGGCCACGGCGATCACCAAGGCCTGTTACCGTCACGGCTGTGAGGCGCCCCCCCACGGCGAAGACCAGCTTGTCGCCGATCTTCAGGGATCGCGAGGACTTGTCGATCCGGCTCTCGGTGCCGTCGCGGGTGAGCCGGATGCGGCCTTCCTCGGCGAACCGGGCCGCCAGGCTCCTGGACTTGAAGAACCGGGCCCGCCAGAGCCAGACGTCGGCGCGGACCGAGCCCCCATCGCTCATGGGGCGGGCTTCCTGCGGCGCCGGGGTGGGCGGCGCCCAGCCTTGGCCGGGGGCTGGGCCCGAAGCGCCGCCAGGGCCGAGAAGGGCGAGGCGGAATTCCGGGCTGGAGGCGTTACGGGTGCGGGCTGACGGCGTCGCCGCCAGAGGCTCGGGGCGCCGGGGCCCAAGCGTTCAACGGGGGCGAATCCTAAGGCCTTCAGGACCTGATGCAGGTGTTCGACCGAGCCATCGAGGACGGTGGCCAGGTCAGGGCCCACCTCGACGCCACGACCTGTCCAGGGGGCAGCCCTCAGGGCCGCGTCCAGATCCTCAAGCCGCGCGACCTCGACGACCAGGTCGCCCACCAGCCGCAGGCCTGCCGCCGCCAGGACTGGCGCCGGGGGCGCGGCCTGTCCGCCGAGGCGACGCCCAGCCTGGGGCGAGGCGCTTCCTGGCGCGATCACCGACCGGACAAGGTCCGCAGCCTCTCCGGAGGCCAGGGCCGGAAGATAGAGGGAGAAGGCGCCCAGGCGGACCCCGAGGCTGCGCAGGGTGCGCCGCTCTGCTGGCGAGAGTGCGGCGGTCTCCTCCCGGACGGTGGCCCGGTCCAGGACGCCGCCAGCCTCGACCAGTCTCCAGGCCAGGCCCCGGGCGAGGCCGCGGAGCGGGTCGCTGCGAAGCGCCTCATCCAGCCGGGCCAGGAGCGCGAGGCGTCGCCGGGCCTCCGCGGCCAGCCAGGCCTCCAGGCGGCGCTGGGCCCGCTCTCGCACCGGCGCGGGCCCCATGTCTCCGTACAGCCGGGCCCGTGGAGCAAAGACCGTGCCCCCCTGGACCGAAGCCGCAGCCTCACCCCGCCAGAGAACCACCCCGCGGGGGTCGAGGGCAAAGGCCTCGTCCGGCTCGGAGGCCAACCGCCCCAGCCGCCGGGCGATCTCCGGTCCGGCCGCAGAATTGGCCGCCGCCCTGAGGGCCTTCTCCTCCAGGGCCGAAGCCGCCATCTCCGGGGTGAAGACCACACCCGACAGGCGTCCCACCACCTGTCCCTCGACCGTCACCACGCCATCCCCTGAGACACCCGCCAGAATCTCGCCGGAGGCCCGGAGGGATCGCATCAGCACGCTGGTCCTGCGGTCGACGAACCGGGCGGTGAGCTGTTGGTGCAGGGTGTCCGAAAGTCGTTCCTCGAGTTCGCGGGTCCGCCCCTGCCATCCCGCAGGATCCTTGAGCCAGCCAGGCCTGTTGGCGACGTAGGCCAGGGTCCGGACATTGGCGAGCCGGGCCTGGAGGGTATCGATCTCGCCCTCGGTGCGGTCCAGTCGCCGGAACTGCTCGTACATCCAGTCCTCCGGGATGCGACGACCGTGGCTGGAGAGCCAGAAAAAGAACTCCCGGGCCAGCCGTACATGCTCTTCGAAGCCGGACTTCCGGAAGTCGGGGGTCTGGCAGACCTCCCAGAGGTGATGCAGGGCGTCTCTGTCCCGGCCCCGGTCGGCGACCCGGGGATCAGCGGCCAGCTGCCGGAGGGTGATCTCGTCCAGGGCTTCGTCGGAGAGGGACAGGCCCTCCCGGGCGGGCGTCTCGCCCAGGGAACGCAACAGGGCCGGCAGGGAAGACAGGTCCAGGCGGGGATTCCGCCACTCTGCGGAGATCACCGGCTCGTAACGGTGGGTTTCGACCTGGGCGACCCGGCCGGCGTCCAACTCCTCGCAGTCGCCGGTCACGCCAAAGGTCCCGTCCTTTCGGTAGCGTCCTGCGCGTCCTGCGATCTGTCCGACCTCCTGGGGATGCAGGGACCGCGAGCGCTTTCCGTCGAACTTTCCGAGGCCAGCGAAGGCCACATGGTCGACATCCATGTTCAGGCCCATGCCGATCGCGTCGGTCGCCACCAGGAAATCGACCTCGCCGGACTGGTAGAGCGCCACCTGGGCATTCCGGGTGCGGGGGGACAGGGATCCCATGACAACCGCGGCCCCGCCGCGCTGGCGGCGGATCAGTTCGGCGATGGCGTAGACCTGGTCTGCCGAGAAGGCGACGATCGCCGTCCGGCGGGGAAGGCGGGTCAGCTTCTTCGATCCGGCGTAGGTCAGGGTCGAGAACCGTTCGCGGCTGACGATCTCGGCGTCCGGCAGTAGGCGCCGGATCAGGGGTGCCATGGAGAGGGAGCCCATCAGCATGGTCTCGGCCCGGCCCCTGGCGTGGAGCAGGCGGTGGGTGAAGACGTGACCACGCTCGGGATCGGCGCACAGCTGGATCTCGTCGATCGCCAGGAACTCGACCTCCCGGCTGAGCGGCATGGCTTCCACAGTACAGACGAAATAGGCCGCCCGAGGCGGGATGATCTTCTCCTCGCCTGTGATCAGGGCGACGGAGCGGACGCCACGCGCCTTGACGATGCGATCGTAGATTTCCCGGGCCAGGAGCCGCAGGGGCAGCCCGATCATACCCGATGCGTGGCCGAGCATCCGCTCCACCGCAAGGTGGGTCTTCCCGGTATTGGTGGGGCCCAGAACCGCCACGAGACGCGAGGGGGCGGGGCCAGCGGGACGCTCGCTCATATCCTGAGGGTGGGGTGGGAATCGTCCGCCCGCAAGCGCACGGAGCCCGGGTTCAGGCGGACGGCGTGCGAATGTCGGGGGCAGGGATTAATGGCTGACCCGCTACACCGCGAACAGCGGCGAAACGAATCATGACCGAATCAGCGACATCGCCAGATTCGGATTTTGTTCTATACTAGGGATAGTATCAGAATGGCCGTTAACCACAAATGAAAAACGATATTCGTCCACAGGGTTCTGACGCGTCCAGCCCAGGTTCGCAGATGAGTCCCGCCGCTGGTCTTCCCAGCCTTGACCTTCCTTGTTCGCTTGGCCTATATCGCCGCTCCCTCGGCGGCCAAGCGGTCTCCGGGCCTTTTTCTGTCGGGATGAGAAACCCATGTCGCGCCGCTGCGAACTCACCGGTATCGGTCCGATGATCGGCCACAATGTGAGCCACTCGAACGTTAAGACCAAGCGCCGCTTCCTGCCGGCCCTGGCCCCTGTGACCCTCCAGTCGGACTTGCTCGGCCAGAACTTCAAGCTGCGCATCACGAATGCGGCGCTCCGCACCCTGGACTTCCGGGGCGGCCTCGACGCCTTTCTCGTCAAGGCCCGCGACGAGGACCTGTCTCCCCGCGCCCTCAAGATCAAGCGCCAGCTGAAGGCCAAGCTTGCGGACAAAGTCGCCGCTTGAGGCCAGGCCTGATCGGCGAAGTTAAAGGGGCCGTCCTCAGGGGCGGCCTTTTTCGTTTCTGGCTCTTCCGGCCTGGGCGGACCAGGTGCTTGTCCGGATCGCGAGCATCGGGCGCTACCTAAGGCCTCAGGGCTTCCAGTCGAAGGCCAGGAGCAGGGTCCGCTGCTCGGCCGAAAAGTTGTCGTCCGAAACCAGCAGGAAGCGCAGGGCACCGTCTTTCCCCGGAAGGACGTCGACACCTTCGAAATTATCGACCAGCAGGGGCCGGGCAAGCTCTAGGCGGTCAATCTCAGTCCCGTCAGCCTTCCTCAGGATGAGGGCGATGCGCGCGCCACGCAGGGGATCCCAGGCGCGGATCATGTAGGCCAGGCCGCCG
>JBMOEP010000071.1:0-8049 GCA_049314675.1 Phenylobacterium sp. | reverse complement strand
CCCCGGGAGCTACGTCAAGGTCACATCCTGAGGCGTCCCAGGGCCAGTCGCACGCTGGCCGCCAGGGCCCCGATGGGGAGCGTCAGGCTGACCATCCAGGGCGAGAGGGGGGATGGCCCTTTCTCGAGACCGAACCCCATGAGGCGCAGGCTGTAGGGCACGAAGCCTGTGATCCCGGAGGTCCAGTCCATCCACAGGGTCCCCACGCCCGCAAGGCAGGCCAGGGCCCAGAAGAGGCGCCCTTCCAGGACTGGGGCCCGGAAGACCCTGACCACTGTCCAGAGCATGAAGGCCGGGGTTGCCAAAGCCAGCCCCAGGAACAGCCACTGGCCCGCCGTCCGGCCCGGCGCCCAGAAGGCCTGGGACGCTTCTTCCGGCTTGGTCACCTCGGTGTAGGACATGGTCAGGGCCTGGTAGACCCTCACCACCTCGTACCCGCCAGGACCTGAGGCTGGCGGTTCCGGCTTCGTGGACAGAAGGCCTGACTCCTTCCGGGGTGTCTGGGCCGTTGCCGGGATCACCTTCCTCCACCCCACCGGAACCAGGGTCAGGTCGACCACCGCCCGCCGTTCTGCGAATTGGTAGAGGTATTGGAGTTTCGCGTATTCCGGACCCGGAGCGCCCTTCCCCCCGGCCTGCCGCGAGGCCAATAGGCGGATGGACCAGGGGGGATCTGCGGGAAACGCCTGGCGAACCTTCTCGATACCAGCAGCGTGGTCCGGCGAGGCCATGAGCTCGGGGGCGATCCCTCGGTCAATGGCCGGCCAGTCACCGCGCTGGACGGCGTCGATGAAGAGCCTACCCATCCGGTCTGCGTCCAGCTCCGCCTTCGGGGCTGTGCAACCCGCGAGGAGCACCAGGCCCAGGAGGGCCAGGAGCCTCCTCATGCCGGTCGGAACCGCAGCGCGACCCCATTGCTGCAGTATCGGAGCCCAGTCGGCCGTGGGCCGTCGTCGAACCGGTGTCCATGGTGTCCGAGGCACTGGGAACAGTGGTACTCGGTGCGCGGCACGCCAATCATCCAGTCGGTCTTCAGCCCGAGGGCACCGGGGATGGCAGTGTGGAAGCTCGGCCAGCCGGTTCCGCTCTCATACTTCCAGGCAGACCGGAAGAGGGGCAGGTCGCATCCGAGGCACTGATAGGTTCCGCTGCGCTTCTCGCGAAGGAGGGCGCTGGTGCCCGGCCTTTCGGTCCCTTCCTGGCGCAGGACAGCAAAGGCGTCTGGCGGAAGCCGGCGTCGCCAGTCGGCGGCGGTGAGCTTGCGGAAGGACGACCCTGCATAGGCGTCCTGCGCAGCCGGAGCCGACCTTGGCGCCAGCGTCACGGCAGCGATGCCGAGGAGAAGCCCGCGGCGGTTCGAAAGACCCCTAGAGACCGGCATGTTCTTCTAGCCCCAGCATAAGGTTGAGGTTCTGGACGCAGGCGCCGGAAGCACCCTTGCCCAGATTGTCCAGGATCGCCACCAACCGCGCCTGGGTCCCGTCAGGGGATCCAAAGACGAAGAGGCTCAGGAGGTTGGTACCATTCAGCGACTCCGGATCGAGATCCCGAACGTAGCCGGCCGCACCCGAGCGGGTCTTCTGAAGTTCGGCGCAGACCTCGGCGGAGGCGACACGGACAAAACGCTCGCCAGCATAGGCCGCCTCGAGGGCCCGTCTGAGGTCCTCCGGCGAGGGCCGCTGCGGTAGGGCCTGCAGGGACAACGGGACCTCCACCAGCATGCCCTGGGCATAGCGCCCCACGGCGGGGGCGAAGACTGGCGAGTGTTCAAGCCCCCCATGGATCTGCATTTCGGGGAGATGCTTGTGAGCCAGGGCCAGGCCATAGGCGCGAAAGACATCTGAAGTTCCCGCCGCCGGCGGTCCCTCGAACTCTCCAATCAACCCTTTGCCGCCCCCGGAATATCCCGAGATCGCATTGACCGTGAGAGGGAAGCCCGCAGGCAGAAGCCCGGCCTCCACCAGGGGCCGGACCAGCCCAATGAAGCCTGTCGGATAGCAACCGGGATTGCTGACCCGGTGGGAAGCCTGGATCGCTGCGCGCTGTTCTCGGGTCATCTCGGCGAAGCCGTAGGTCCAGCCCGGCGCGGTGCGAAAGGCCGTGGAGGCGTCGATCACCTTCACGTCGGGAGACGCGATCATGGATACCGCCTCCCGGGACGCCTCGTCCGGCAGGCAGAGCACCACCAGGTCCGCCGCATTCAGCAGCTCACGTCGGGCCTCGGGGTCCTTTCGGCGTTCAGGATCAATTGAAAGGAGGGCGAGGTCGGCGCGACGCTCCAACCGCTCGCGGATCTGGAGGCCCGTTGTTCCGGCCTCGCCATCAATGAAAACCTTGGGGGTCATGCGGCCTGTCCTGGGGTCACGACACGAAAAGGGGCGCTCCGGTAAGCCCGAAGCGCCCCAGTATCCGGATCGGAGCCGTTGTCTAGCGCTTTGAGAACTGGAAGCTGCGGCGGGCCTTGGCCTTGCCGTACTTCTTGCGCTCGACCACGCGGCTGTCGCGGGTCAGGAAGCCGTGGGGCTTCAGGACCGAGCGCAGCTCGGGCTCAAAATAGGTCAGGGCCTTGGAGATGCCGTGGCGGATCGCGCCAGCCTGCCCGGACAGGCCCGAGCCGGCCACCGAGACGGCCACGTCGAACTGGCCGGAGCGATTGGAGACATCCATGGGCTGGGCGATCATCATCCGCAGCACCGGGCGGGCGAAATACACCTCCTGGTCGCGACCGTTGATGGTGATCTGGCCCTTGCCCGGCTTGATCCAGACGCGGGCGACCGCGTTCTTGCGCTTGCCGGTCGCATAAGCCCGGCCCTGGGCGTCAAGCTTGCGCTCATAAACGATCGCCTGGGGGGCGGCCTGGGTGGAGAGGTTTTGCAGGGCGTCGAAGCCCGTAGGCGCGGGAGCGTCGGTCATTGTCTTACTTGCTCCGCACGTTCTTGGCGTTCATGTCGCCGAAGACCAGGGTCTCCGGGTTCTGGGCAACGTGGGGATGCTCGGCCCCGGCATAAACCCTCAGATGCGTGAGCTGGCGGCGGGCCAGCGGGCTCTCCTTGGGAAGCATGCGTTCGACGGCCTTCTGAAGCACGCGCTCGGGGAAGCGTCCGCCGAGGATCTTGTCCGCGGTCCGCTCCTTGATGCCGCCGGGGTGGCCGGTGTGCCAGTAATAGGTCTTCTGCTGGAGCTTGCGCCCCGTCAGCCGAACCTTGTCTGCGTTGATCACGACCACGAAGTCACCGCAGTCGACGTGCGGGGTGTAGTCGGGGCGATGCTTGCCGCGGAGACGCATGGCGATGAAGGAAGCGAGGCGGCCAACGACGGCGTTCTCGGCATCGATCATGATCCACTTCTTCTCGACGTCGGCGGGCTTCAGCGAAGCCGTCGTCTTCAGCATGGGAACAGGTCCATTAGTTGAACGCGGGCCGGAGCCCGAGGTGAGGCGGGCGGATACGACAGGGGACATTACCCTGTCAACATGCGGCCCTGAAAAATCTCGTAAGCTTCAGTCTTTGCTGACTTATTTAGTTAAGGTAACATAATACCCAATCAGGTACGCCGAGTGACCCACAGGAACCCGGTCGCAAGCCCGAACACAAGGGCGGCGGCAGCCTGGTGTGCCAGACCGAGGTCGATGGGCGTTCCCCACATCAGGGTCCAGATCCCCAGACCGGCCTGGCAGATGACCCCAAAACCCAGGGCGATGGCCACACGTCTTCCAGAGGTGGAGGACACCCGCCCGGTCACGGCGGCGTAGATCAGCCCCGCCGCGCAGAGACACAGCAGATAGGCCCCCATGCGGTGGTGAAACTGTACGGCGGGAATGGAGTGGGCGAAGGTCGCCCAAAGGCCCTGCCCGGCATAGTCCTGCGGGAACAGCCGGCCGCCCATCAGCGGCCAATCGTTCAGCACGTAGCCTGCGTCATTACCTGCGACCAGGGCCCCGAGCAGGATCTGGAGGTAGACCAGGACAGCGAGCACAAGGGCGATCTGCGGCCAGGCGCCGCGAGCGCGCCGCCGAGATGGACCATTCCAGGCCTCAAGCCCCGTCCAGAGCAGGGCGGCAAGCAGGAAGAATGCGAGTCCGAGGTGGGTCATCAATCGCTCTGGAGCCACTGAAACCCGCTGGCTTAGTCCGCTGGCCACCATCCACCAGCCAATCACGCCCTGGAGGCCGCCCAGGGCCAGGAGGGCCCAACAGCGCCCAACCAGTCGCTGCGGTATCTGGCGCATGAACAGGAACACCAGGAAAGGCAGCCCGAAGGCTATCCCCACCAGCCGCCCCAGGAACCGGTGGCCCCATTCCCACCAGTAGATCGTCTTGAAGGCGTCGAGGGACATGCCCCGGTTGACCTGCTGGTACTGGGGGATGGCCTTGTACTTCTGGAACTCCGACGCCCAATCGGCTTCCGACAGGGGCGGCAGAGCACCCGTCACGGGCTTCCACTCGGTGATGGAGAGCCCCGAGTTGGTCAAGCGGGTGGCACCGCCCACCACGACCATGGCCAGGACCAGGGCTGCGACGATGAAGAGCCAGATGGCGACAGGGCGGGATCGTTCCGAGTTGGGCATGGGCCTCAATCGCTCCTGTCGAAAGCCTTTTGGGTCCGCACCCAACCCCGGGTGACGAACGCGGTCAGGCGGGATATAGGCGCCCTCATGCCGCGTCGCCTCAGAAGTTTTGTCGGATCTGTCCTGATCCTCATTTTCCTCGCTGGATATGTCTGGGCGGCCACGGCCATCGCCGACCGGCTCCCCAACGACATGCGGATCAAGCTGGTCTTCTTTGCCCTCGCGGGGGTCGGCTGGGGACTGCCCATCCTGCCCCTGATGACCTGGATGGAGCGGGGCCGATAGGCCGATGGTCGGAGCGGCGGGATTCGAACCCACGACCCCTTGACCCCCAGTCAAGTGCGCTACCAGGCTGCGCTACGCTCCGACATCGGCGAGCGGTTCTTCTAGCGGCTTGCGCCCGCCGGGCAAGTGATTTCGGTGTCAGCCAGCCAGCAGGGCGTCGAGCCTGAGCTTGATGGCGATCAGGTCTTCACGGGTCGCCGCCAGTCGCGCTCGACCCTGCTCGTCGGGAGGCAGCTGCGAAGGCTTGGGAGGGGCATGAGGCTGCGTAGCCGCCAGGGCGATGCCCACTTCCGGGGCAGCGGCGATGGGATCCGCAAGCGCGTGCAGGGCCTTTACGCCGTCTCGTCGACAGACCTGCTGGACGTCCCGGATGGAGCGGCCATGGTCATGAAGCAGGGTGCGCAGGCTCCGAAGCAGGGCGACGTCCTGGGGGCGATAGAACCTGCGGCCCCCCGCCCGTTTCATCGGTCGGATCACCGAGAACCGGGTCTCCCAGAACCTCAGCACATGGGGTGCGACCCCGACCTCATCGGCGGCCTCCGAGATCGTCCGGAAGGCTTCGGGGCCCTTGGTCACGATTTACTTCGAAAGCGCGCGGTCGATGCGCGCCTTCATGACCTGGCTGGCCCGGAACCCGATCACGCGGCGAGGTTCGATGGCTGCAGGCTCACCCGTCTTGGGATTGCGACCCATCCGCGCGCGCTTGGCCCGCACCTGGAAGACGCCAAAGCCGGACAGCTTGACCTGTTCGCCCTGTTCAAGCGCCTGGGCTGTCAGTTCCAGGGTTCGCTCGACCAGCTCCGCGCAGTCCTGGCGGGTCAGGCCCACCTCTTCGTGGACCGCTTCCGCAAGATCGGCCCGTGTGACTGTGGATCCGTTCATGGTCCTTGTCCGTGCCAAAGGTGAGACCGCGCAACGCGCAGCGCGTTAACACCAGAGATAAGCCTTTCAACTCAGGCGCATCAAGCCTGAAGTTAACGATTTTCCTGGCCTAGAGCCGCAGGGTGCAAGCGCCCCAGGTCAGACCGCCGCCCATGGCCTCGAGGAGGATCAGCTGTCCGAGCCGGACCCGGCCGTCAGCAATGCCCTGCGCCAGGGCCAGGGGAATGGAAGCCGCAGAGGTGTTGGCGTGCTCGGCCACCGTTGAGATCACCTTGGCCTCGTCAATGCCGAGCCGGTGGGCGACACCGTTCAATATGCGCTGGTTCGCCTGGTGGGGAATGAACCAGTCCACGTCGGAGACCGCGATCCCGGCGTCCGCCGCCGCGGCGGTGACAGCTTCGGAAATGTTGATTACGGCGTGCTTGAAGACCTGGTTCCCCTGCATCCGCAGGTGACCGATCTGGCCGTTGGTCGAGACCCCCCCGTCCACGTAAAGAAGGTCCTGCTTGGTGCCGTCCGCCCGCAGGGCGAAGCCCAGTAGCCCCCGGTCGGAGGCATCGCCCCTGCCCTCGCCGGGCTCGACCACCACGGCGCCGGCACCATCCCCGAACAGGACGCAGGTCCCGCGGTCGCTCCAGTCCATCAGCCGGGTCATGGTCTCGGCGCCGATCACCAGGGCGCAGCTGGATCGCCCCCGGGCGACGAAGCCATCGGCCGTCGACAGGGCGTAGACAAAGCCAGAGCAGACGGCCTGGATGTCAAAGGCAATGCCCACCGGACACCCCAGCTTGCGCTGGACGATAGTCGCCACCGCCGGGAAGGTGAGGTCTGGAGTTGTCGTCGCAACGATGATCAGGTCGACGTCCGAAGGCGACCGGCCCGCCGCCTCCAGAGCCTTGCGGGCGGCCTCGACGGCGAGGTCGGAGACAGCCTGGTCCGGCGCAGCCCGGTGCCTCTGGCGGATGCCTGTGCGCTCCTGGATCCATTCGTCGGAGGTATCGACGAAGCGGGCGAGGTCCGCATTGGTGAGGACTTCCTCGGGTAGGTAGCCGCCCACGCCTGTGACCACGCTACGGATCACGCGGGACCCCCTTGCGCAGCCGGGAAGTCGACGCCGAGCCGCGTCATGTTTCGCTCGATCTGGCTCATGAGGTCACTGGCCGCCAGGTCCACCGCCAGTCCAACCGAGCGGCCAAAGTCCCGGGCATCGGCGCCGCCGTGGCACTTTACGACCAGCCCGCCGAGGCCCAGCAGGGGTGCCGCCGGGGTCGGCGTAATCCGGTCGCGAAAGCGCCTCAGGGCCGGACGGGCCAACAGGGCACCGATCTTGGCAGGAAGGCTCGAGGTCAGGGCGGCCTTGAGCTCCTCGGTGATATAGCGCGCCGCCCCCTCCCCGGTCTTCAGGGCGACATTGCCGGTGAAACCATCGGTCACGACCACGTCAACCAGGTTGGTGGAGAGGTCGTCGCCCTCGACGAAGCCGTGATAGGCCATGTCCAGCTTCCCGCTGCGCAGGATGGCGTGCGCCTGCTGCACCTCGTCATGGCCCTTCATCTCCTCGGAGCCGACGTTCAGCAAGCCGACCCGGGGCCGCTCCACGCCATAGGCCACCCTGTGATAGGCCTCGCCGAGGATGGCGAACTCCACAAGCCGCTCGGCGTCACAGTCGATGTTCGCCCCGGCGTCCAGGAGAGTCGTTACGCCCCTGAGCCCTGGCCAGGGCACCACCAGCGGCGGCCGCTCCATGGGAACGCTCATGCGCAGGATCAGCCGGGCGATGGCCATCAGGCTGCCCGTGCTGCCGCAGGAGACGGCAGCGACCGCTTCCCCGGACTTTACCGCCTCGATGGCGTTCCACATCGAGGCGCCCTTGCCCCTGCGGACGGCCGTCGCCGGCTTCTCGTCCGAAGCGATGACCTTGTCGGTGTGGCGGATCTCGGACCGCTGGGCGAGTTCGGGGGTGCGGGCAAGCTCGGGCCGAATGCGGGCTTCGTCCCCATGCAGCAGGAAGCGAACAGTCCTGGGCATGCTCTTCAGAGCGAGGGCCAGACCGGGAACTGTCGCCGAAACCCCGTGATCGCCGCCCATGGCGTCGATGGAAATGACACTCGATCCGGTCAACAGACTCAGCCCGCCCCTACCCGCCAGAGGGCGCACGATACAGGCCCAGGATAGGCATGCAAACCAGGGCCGGCCGCCAGCTTCACGGACGCCTGTCCTTCAACGCATCGAGGGCCGCGAAGGGCGAGGTCGTATCCGGGCTCGCAGTCCAGTCGAAAACGGCGTCGGACCGGCGGGGGAAGGGATCGATCGCCA
>JBMOEP010000070.1:0-8118 GCA_049314675.1 Phenylobacterium sp. | reverse complement strand
GCATCTGGGGCGCAGCGAAAGTCTGGTTCCTGCAGCTGGACGGGGGGTGAGGGAGTCAGCTGACCCCCTCCGCCGCGCTGCGCGCGCCACCTCCCCCTTGGGGGAGGAATTAGGGTGCTAATTGCGCCCCCAAGGGGGAGCTCCGGGCAAAGCCCGGTGAGGGGGTCAAGGGTGGTTCGGGCTAGGCGCGCCCCAGCCGCGCCGCTGCCTCGCGCGCCTCGGCCTCGCGGCGGGGCATGAGGGGCGCCATTCGGGAACGGTAGGCTTCCAGGATCGCAGCGGGTGCCGTCTCCGGGCTGCCGGAATCAAAGGGCGGGGCGGGGGCGTACTCCAGGCCCAGCTGGAGGGTCCGGGCCAGGTCCTCGCCGCCCACCTCCGCCAGGACGGTGAGGGCGAAGTCGATCCCTGCCGTGACCCCGCCGCCGGTGATGGTGTTTCCGTCGCGTACCACCCGGCCCGGGTCCGGCGTCGCGCCAAACAGGGGCAGGAGGTGGCGCCAGGCCCAATGGCAGGCGGCGCGCTTGCCGTCCAGCAGCCCGGCCGCCCCCAGGATCAGCGATCCGGTGCAGACCGAGGTGACATAGCGCGACGACAGGCCCAGCCGCCGCACCTGAGCGACAAACGCCTCGTCCAGGGCCGCCGCCGTGGCCTCCGCCCCGCCGGGTACGCAGATCAGCTCACAGGCCGGGATGTCCGCCAGCCGCTCTGTCCGGGCAAAGACCACACCGCCCTCGGCCTCGATCTCGCCCCCCGCCCGGCTGGCGACATGGACCTCGGCCCCGGGGATACGGGTCAGGAACTGGTGCGGCCCGGTGAAGTCCAGCTGGGTGAGGCCCGGGAACAGGGCGAAGACAATGCGGAAAGGGGGGCGGCTCATGGGATCTCGCTCTTCTTACCGTCGCCCGAACAGGCGCTCGATATCTGTCAGTTTCAGCTCCACCCAGGTGGGCCGGCCGTGGTTGCACTGGCCGGAATTGGGGGTGACCTCCATCTCGCGCAGCAGGGCGTTCATCTCCGGGGCGGTGAGGCGGCGACCGGCGCGGACCGAGCCATGGCAGGCCAGGGTCGAGCAGACCTCCTGCAGGCGTTCGCGCAGGGACAGGGCCTGGCCCGTCTCGGCCAGGTCGTCGGCGATGTCCCGGATCAGGCCCGCCACGTCGGTCTCGCCCAGCAGGGCCGGGGTCTCGCGCACCAGGATGGCGCCGGGGCCGAAGGACTCCACCACAAGGCCGAGGGCCTGCAGCTCCTCCGTCCGGCTGGCGACGCGCTCGGCCTCGGCCGGATCCAGTTCTACCACCTCGGGCAGGAGCAGGGTCTGTCGGGCCACGCCGCCAGCCTCCAGCTGGGCCTTCATTCGTTCATAGACCAGGCGCTCGTGGGCGGCGTGCTGGTCCACCACCACCAGGCCGTCGCGGGTCTGGGCGATGATGTAGGTGGCATGGACCTGGGCCCGGGCCGCGCCAAGGGGCTGGTCGAGGGCCTCGGAGTCGGCCGTGACCTCGGTAAAGTCGAAGGGGGCCCCCGGATCCGCTAGCCCCGGCGTCGGCTCGGCCCGGGCGGACAGGCCCTCCAGTCCGGGCAGGACGGCGCTGCGGCCCGATCCGGCGACGGGGTTCCAGCCGCCCATCCGCCAGGCGGAGAAGCCCGCCGCCGAAGGGCCTGGCGCATAGCCGCCCAGCCCCTGAGGGCGAAGGGCCGACAGGGCCGCGTCGGAGTGGGTAGAGGCGCTGCGGTGGGCGGCGCCAGCCAGGGCGTGCCTCAGCCCCCCCACCACCAGGCCACGGACCAGGGCCGGGTCGCGGAACCGAACCTCGGCCTTTGCCGGGTGGACATTGACGTCCACGGCATGGGGGTCGACCTCCAGGTAGAGGGCCGTCACCGGGTGCCGGTCCCGGGCCAGGAAGTCGGCATAGGCGCCGCGCAGGGCGCCCTGGAGCAGGCGGTCGCGCACTGGCCGGCCGTTGACGAACAGGTACTGGTGCGAGGCCGAGCCGCGGTTGAGGGTCGGTAGGCCAGCATAGCCCGTCAACCGCACACCTTCCCGCTCATAGTCCACCACCAGGGCGTTGTCGGCGAAGTCGCGGCCCAGTATGGCCGACAGCCGGGCGAGGCGTCCCTCGGGCCCCGGCGCCTCGGCGGGCAGTCGCAGGACGGCGCGACCGTCGATCTCCAGGCTGAAGGCGGTCGCCTCATGGGCCATGGCCTGGCGCTTCACCTCGTCGGTGATGGCCTGGGACTCTGTGCGCTCGGACTTCATGAACTTGAGCCGGGCGGGCGTGGCGTAGAAGAGATCCCGGATCTCGACCCGGGCGCCGTGCGGGCCGGGGAAGGCGGCGGGTGCGGGCCGTCCGACTGCGCCGCCCTCCACCATCAGGCTCCAGGCCTCCGAGGCGCCCTGGGCGCGGGAGGTCAGGGCCAGCCGGGCGACGGAGCCGATCGACGGCAGGGCCTCGCCCCGGAAGCCCAGGGTGGCAATGTCCAGGAGGTCATAGTCGCAGGCTGCGTCCGGGGCGAGCTTGGAGGTGGCGTGGCGCTCCACCGCCAGGAGCAGCTCGTCAGGGGCCAGGCCCGACCCGTCGTCCTCCACGAGAATGCGCGACAGGCCGCCACCCTCGACCTGGACGACAATGCGCCGGGCGCCGGCGTCGAGGGCGTTTTCCACCAGTTCCTTGACGGCGCTGGCGGGGCGTTCGACCACCTCGCCGGCGGCGATGCGGTTGACCGTTTCGGGGGGCAGGCGTCTGATGGTCATGAGGGGCCCTACGGAAGTGACCATGCTAGCGCGATTCCGAAGCCGCCGTCCGACCGTCCGAAGACCCTCCCCGGAGGGTCCCGGTACCCGGCGTCCCCTCGTCGCCCTGGGGGTGGCCCTGACCATCGCCCTTACCGTAGGGCACCCCGGCGCTCCTGCGGCCCAGGACCTGCCCCCGGATCCCGACTCCGCCCTCATCGAGGAACTGGTCGTCACGGCCAGCTATCCGGGTCCGGTCTTCTGGCGGGTGAGCCGGGGCGAGGCCCGGGTCTGGGTCCTGGGGGTCCCCTCCCTGGCGCCCAAGCGACAGGCGTGGGAGCGCCAGCGCTTCGAGCGCTACCTGGCCGCCTCGGGCGGGGTGATCCTGCCCTTCAACGGGCTGAGGGTGAGGCTGGGCGGGAGCCCGGCGGCGGCGGTCGGCTATCTGAGGCTGCGGTCCTCGCGTCCCTTCGAGGTTGGTCGGGACGCCGGGGGCCGGGCCCGGTTCGCGCAAGCGCGCGCTCGCCTGGGTCAGCCGGCGGAGCGCTACTCCGTCTCCAGCCCCCTGGCCGCCGGCCTGATGCTGCATGCCGACTGGCTCGAGGCGAACGCTTTGACCACTACCGACCCGACCAAGCTGATCCGGCTGCTGGCCCAGCAGGGGGGCAAGCCCGTGATCCAGCGGACCTACGACCTGGGCCCCCTGCTGGGCGCCCTGGCGCGAACCCCGGCGGCGGCCGGCGAGGCCTGCCTTGAGGCGGTCCTGGAGGAAGTCGAGACCGGCCCCGAGGCGATCCGTACCGCCTCCCGCGCCTGGGCCCGGGGCGATGTCGCCGGCGCCCTGGCCGCCGAGCGGACCTGGGAGCGCTGCATCGCGGCGACGCCGGGCGCACAGGCTTTCGATGCGCGGTTCAAGGCAGATATGGCGGGCGACATCCGCAAGGCCCTGGCCGGGCCGGGCGTGACCCTGGCAGTGGTCCCGCTACGCCCGCTCCTGTCCCAGGGCGGGGTACTGGACCGGCTGCGCCGGGAGGGGTTCACGGTGGAGACGCCCGAAGACGTCCGGGCCTCCGATCTGGAGACCAAAACCGACCCTACAGACCCGGGATCTTGATCTTCGTGCTGTGCTCGCGGGCGATGATCACGCTCTTGTCGCCGATCAGCGACTTGATCCGGGCCTCCTCGGCGGCCGGGTCGAGGGGTGCCGGCGTATTGTCAGCGGCCGCGACCTGAGCTGCGGTGGCCTGGGGGCCCCGGGGCTGGCCCGGCTTCCAGAACATCACCGTGTCGGCGAAGCTCTTGTCCTTATGGGCGATGTTGCCGCTCTCATCGTCGATGACGAACCGGATCAGGGGATCGGCCTTGTCGCCGCCGGCCCTGCCGACCAGCAGCTTCTCGCCGTCCGAGCGGGTCTCGGAGAGGGAGCGGCCGATCAGGGCGTTGCGGGCGGCGCTTTCGGGCTGCAGTTCCTGCGGCCGGGGTTGTCCGGGCGCTGGCGGGCGCAGGGAGAAGTCAGGCGGAACCACAAGGGGGGCCTTGGAGACGACGCGGAATTCGTCAGGCGTGATCTTGGTCATGCCCAGGGCCTGGCGCGTTGACTGGCATCCGGCGAGGCCGGTCGCCCCGGCCAGGATGGCAATGACCGCGATGTGTTGGAACTTCATCAAGACACGGCTCCTCGGGCCGCCCCCGGCCATGCCCCCCAGATAGCGCAAAGCCCGCCGAGCGCCAACCACCGTGACGCGGCTAGATCCTGTTCCGATAAGTGGGAACCGGTTATCGGATCCAAACAGGCTCTAGGAGGTTGTCGGGGTCTCGCGGCGGAAGGAATCCATCAGCATCAGGATCACGCCGAGGGTGATGGCGCTGTCGGCGATGTTGAAGACCCAGGGGAAGAAGCCCAGGGCGCTGACATCGATGAAGTCCGCCACGGCACCGAACCGGGCCCGGTCGATGGCGTTACCGATGGCCCCGCCGATGATGAGGCCCAGGGCCACGCCCAGGAGGCGGCGGTCTGCCCTCCGGGCCCAGGCGGCCAGTCCCAGGGCCACGGCCAGGGCGAAGGCGGTCAGTCCCCAGCGGGCCAGGTCATGGCTCGCCTGGAGGAAGCCGAAACTGACCCCCTCGTTCCACACCATGCTCAGGCGAAGGGGCCCGATGACGGGAACGGAGACCCGCGTTGGCAGGTCGAGGCCCTCCAGGATCCAGGCCTTCACTGCCTGGTCGAGGACCAGGACGGCAGCGGCGAGCCCGAGGGCCAACCGGCCCGCCGGGGTCAGGCCTTTCGCCGACTCAGCCCCGGATTCAACCATGGGCAGCGTCCCAGGCGGCCACCGACTCGGCGTCCCGCAGGGACAGGTCGGGATAGCGCAGGTCCTGTCCCACCTCCGGCAGGATGCGCCAGGAGCGGGCGCACTTGCGGCCCTCGGCCCGGCGCGGCTCGACCCGCACGCCCGGGACCTCGGCCAGGGCGAAGGCACCCTCCGGTCCCGGACCCGCCACCAGGGTCGCCTGGGAGGTGCGGAGCACCTCTGCCAGGTCCAGGCCCTCAAAGGCGGCCAGCAGGTCGGCATCATCGATATAGACCACCGGCGCAGCCTCCAGGGGCCCGCCCAGGCGCTTCTCGCGACGTTCGGCCTCCAGGGCGCCCATGACCACGGAGGTCACGGACTGGACCTTGGCCCAGCGCGCCGCCTCGGTCGGATGGCTCCAGGCGGCGGGGGTCTCGGGGAAGATGCGCAGGCAGTTGGATCCGGCTTCGGGGAAGCGGGTGGTCCAGGCCTCTTCCATGGTGAAGGGGATCAGGGGGGCGAGCCAGATCGTCAGGCGCTCGAAGGCAAGGTCCATCACCGTGCGGGCGGCCCGGCGCTTCAGGCTGTGGGGCTGGTCGCAGTAGAGGGCGTCCCGGCGAATGTCGAAGAACAGGGCCGACAGGTCGTTCTGGCAGAACTCGGTCAGGGGCCGGGCCACATCCTGGAAGGAAAAGCGGCCGTAGGCCTCGCGCACCTGGCCGTCGAGCTCATGCAGCCTGTGCAGGATATAGCGCTCGAGGGGCGGCATGTCGGCGGGGTCGACCCGCTCGGCCTCGCTGTAGCCCGCCAGGGCGCCCAGCAGGTAGCGCAGGGTATTGCGCAGCTTGCGGTAGGCGTCGGTGGTGGTGGCCAGGATGGTCTTGCCGATCTTCTGGTCCTCGGCGTAGTCGACCATGGCCGCCCAGAGGCGGAGGATCTCGGCGCCGGACTCCCGGATGACCGTGTCGGGATCCAAGGTGTTGCCCTTGGACTTCGACATCTTCTCGCCGTTCTCGTCGACGGTGAAGCCGTGGGTCATGACGGCGTCGTAGGGCGCCCGGCCCCGGGTGCCGGAGCTTTCCAGCAGGGACGACTGGAACCAGCCCCGGTGCTGATCGCTGCCTTCGAGATAGAGGTCCGCCGGCCAGCGGGTATTGGCCCGGCCCTCCAGGGTGAAGGCGTGGGTGGAACCGGAGTCAAACCAGACATCGAGGATGTCCTCGACCTTTTCGTAGCGGGCCGGGTCGTGGCCACCGAGAAAGCTCTCCGCCGGCTCGGTGAACCAGGCGTCGGCGCCCCGGGCGGTGATGGCCTCGACAATGCGGCGGTTGACCTCGGGGTCGACCAGGGGCTGGAAGGTCTCGCTGTCCACGAACATGGCCAGGGGCGCGCCCCAGGCCCGCTGGCGGCTGATCAGCCAGTCCGGCCGGCCCTCGACCATGGAGCGGATGCGGTTACGCCCGGCCTCCGGATAGAAGGCGGTGGCGGCGATGGCCTTCAGGGCGGTCTCGCGCAGGGTGGCGCCCTTCAACTCCGGCGTGTCCACCGGGGTGTCTATGCGGATGAACCACTGGGGCGTGTTGCGGAAGATGACCGGCGCCTTGGAGCGCCAGGAATGGGGATAGGAATGCGCCAGCCGGCCCCGGGCCAGCAGGTTCCCGGCCTCAATCAGCTTTTCCATGACCGCACCGTTGGCGGGGCCAAACTTCCCCGCCTTCTTGCCCTCGATCTCCAGCACCTTCAGGCCGGCGAACAGGGCGACGTGGGGCTGGTAGGCGCCGTCGGCGTCGACGGTCTCGGGGATCTCCCGGTGCCCGTGGGCCAGCCACAGGAGGTAGTCGTCGACCCCGTGCCCGGGGGCGGTGTGGACGAAGCCCGTGCCCGCGTCGTCGGTGACGTGGTCGCCCGACAGGAGGGGCACGGCAAAGCCGTAGTGGTCGTCCAGGGTCGAGAGGGGATGGCGGCAGGTCATGCCCGAGGGGTCGATGTTGGCGACGCGGCGCCAGTCGGCAATCTTGGCGGCGGCGGCCACCTCTGCGGCGCGGGCGTCAGCGACGATCAGGCGGTCGCCAGCCTTCGCCCAGGGCTCGAAGTCCAGGCCCGTCTCCATGGCCGCGACCTCGTAGACCGCATAGGCGATCTCGGGCGAGTAGGCGATGGCGCGGTTGGCGGGCAGGGTCCAGGGGGTGGTGGTCCAGATGACCAGGCTGGCGCCATCAGCGGCCTGCGGGCCCTCCACCACCGGGAACTTCACCCAGACGGTGGGGCTGACATGGTCGTGGTACTCGACCTCGGCGTCGGCCAGGGCGGTGCGCTCCACCGGGCTCCACATGACGGGCTTGGAGCCCCGGTAGAGCTGGCCCGAGACCACGAACTTGTGGAACTCGGCGACGATGGCCGCCTCGGACGAGAAGTCCATGGTGGCGTAGCGGTTGTCCCAGTCGCCGAGGACGCCCAGGCGGCGGAAGCCGGCCTTCTGGACCTCGATCCACTGGGCGGCATAGGCCCGGCAGCGCTCGCGGAACTCGGCCTTGGAGACATCCTCCTTGCGGCGGCCCTGGCCGCGCAGCTCCTCCTCGATCTTCCACTCGATGGGCAGGCCGTGGCAGTCCCACCCGGGGACGTAGTCGACGTCGAAGCCCAGGGCGAAGCGCGAGCGGACCACGAAGTCCTTCAGGGTCTTCTGCAGGGCGTGGCCGATGTGGATGGCGCCATTGGCATAGGGCGGGCCGTCATGCAGGACGAACAGGGGTGCCCCCTGGGCCTGACGGTCGGCCCTCAGGCGCGCGTACAGGTCCTCCCAGCGGGCCAGGATCTCCGGCTCCTTGACCGGCAGGCCGGCGCGCATGGGAAAGGGGGTGTCGGGAAGAAAGACGGTTTCGCGGTAATCGCGCGAGGCAGGAGCGGCGGCGTCGGCCATGGGACCTTCCAGGTTGGACCGGATCAGGGAGGGGTGAGGAATTCCCGGCGCGCGCTGGAAATCGTCCGGCGGCGTCACGCCGGGTGGGTAATTCGCGCAGGAGTCCGGACCCGGGTCATGGGCCGGGGCTATAGCAGACCGGCGGGGGCGCTGTCAGTAGGGGAGGGGGAGAGGCG
>JBMOEP010000069.1:0-8200 GCA_049314675.1 Phenylobacterium sp. | reverse complement strand
TATCTGGCGTCGCGGCCCTGTGGACGGTCATCAGGTCGAGGTCAGAGCCCGCGCCCATCTCGCGGGATCCGCACTTCCCGAGGGCGACCACCGCCACCTGCCCCTCGAAGTCGCCCCCAAGGCGGACGGCCTCGGCCAGGGCAACGGGTGCCAGGGCCTCGATGCTGGCGTCCGCCAGGCCGGCAAAGCCATGGCCCGCAGCCTCGGCACCCGCGGATCCACTCATCACCTGGACGCCGATGCGGAAGGCCTGCTCCCGGTGCTGGCGGCGCACGGTATCCATGGCCGACTCGAAGTCCGTCGCCCTGGCCACGGCGCTCTGCAGGGCCTTGCGATCCTCCTGCGGGTCGATGTCGCCGAAGAAGGCCGGATCCAACAGGGTATCGAGGGCGGCGGGACGGCGCGCCAGGGTGTCCGCCAGGCGAGGGGCAAAGGCCATCACCTCGACGATCAAGGCGAAGATCGCGGGCTGGGCGAGGAAGAGGGACTGGAGCTGGACCCCGCTGGACGGGCGCGAGAAGAAGGCCCCGAAGCGGGTGAAGGCAGCGTCCGGGGCCCCGGTGGCCTGGGTGGCCTCGAGCAGACGGGGGGCCAGGCGGGTGAAGAGTTCGCGGCCGCGCTCGGAGCGGGTGGCGGCGATGTGTCCGTGGTGCCAGGCGCGGATCGTCCCGGACACCTGGGCGGGACTGGTGAAGCCCATCCGGGCCAGGGTGCGCAGGGTTTCGGGATCGTCGTCGACGCCCGTGAAAATCAGGCTGCCGAAGCGGGACGACAGGGGCTCCTCGCCCGGGAAGAGTTCGCCATAGCGCCGGTTGACGACCTTCAGTATCCGCTCGACGTGCGCATCGAAGCTGCGCAGCCGGTCGAAGCCAGACAGGGCGGCGACCCGCCGGCGCTCGGCGTCGGACTCCGGCAGACGGTGAGTCTGCTCGTCGGCGAGCATCTGCACCCTGTGCTCCAGGTCGCGGAGGCGGCGGTAGGCGTCGCCAAGCTCGTCACGAGCCGCATCCGAGACGTGCCCGGCTGCGGCCAGGGCATCGAGGGCGTCGAGGGTGCGAAAGCTTCGCAGCCCCGGGTGACGACCCCCGAGGATCAACTGCTGTGTCTGGACGTAGAACTCGATCTCGCGGATGCCGCCCCGGCCGAGCTTGAGGTCCGCGCCCCGGGCCGACAGACGGTCATCGACCTTGTGGATGTGGATCTGGCGCTTGATGGAATGGATGTCGGCTATGGCCGCGAAGTCCAGGTTCCGACGCCAGATGAAGGGCTGTAGCTCCGCCAGGAAGGCGTCGGCTCGGGCGATGTCGCCGGCGCAGGGCCGGGCCTTGATGAAGGCCGCCCGCTCCCAGTTCTGGCCAACGCCCTCGTAGTAATCGAAGGCGGCGACGGTCGAGACCGCTGGCGGCGTCGAGCCCGGGTCCGGCCTCAGCCTCAGGTCCATGCGGAAGACATATCCGTCAGCGGTGCGCTCCTGCATCAGCTCCGTCAGCTTGTGGGTCAGGCGGACCGCAAAGGCCTGGGGTTCGATCCCCGGTGAGAGCCGCAGGGCGTCGGGATCGAAGAAGATCGAGATGTCGATGTCGCTCGAATAGTTGAGCTCGAAGGCGCCGTGCTTGCCCATGGCGATGCAGAAAAATCCCGGAACCGGTCCGTGACTGTCGTCTGGTGGCGGGACGAGGCGGCCGGCGGCGACCTCGGCGCCCGCGGCGCTGGACAGGGCCGCGGCGAGGGCAGCGTCGGCAAATCGGGCCAAGGCACCGGTGACCTGGTCCAGATCCCAGGCGCCGCCAAGGTCGGCGATGGCCGTCAGGAGATGAAGCTCTGCCTTGAGCCGCCGGAGCCCCGGGCCAGCGACCTCTGGAGAGGCGGCAGCCAGGAGGCCGGTGGCATCCAGGATCCGGCCGAGACTGGCCTCGGGGTCAGAATCGAGGAGCCGGGCCATGCGGGCTGGATCCCGGCGGGCAAGTCCCGCGAGATAGCCGGACGCACCGAAGACGGGCGCAAGGGCCGCGCGTTCGGCGGGGGAGAGGTCGCGCACTGCGGCAATAGCGTCGAGGAGGCGTTCGGCGGGCCGGGTGTCCAGCACCGGGCCACAGGGGGACAGCTGCTGGCCCAGGGAGGTCATGGCGCCGAGGGGAGGACGACGGCGGCGCGGAGCCCCGGTCCCGAACCGTCAAAGACGCCCGGGCCATCCCCTAGCTCAAACCGGCCGCCGTGGGCCTCGGCGACAGCGGCGACCAGAGACAGGCCAAGGCCGACTCCGGGCAGGTTTCGGCTATTCTCCAGGCGCACGAAGCGCTGGACGACCCGGTCCCTGTCGGCTGTCGGCACTCCGGGGCCTGTGTCCGTCACCGAGATCTCGACTTCGCCAGAGGCCATGCGTCGAAGCCGAACCCTCACCGCTCCGCCGGCCGGGGTGTACTTCACGGCATTGTCCACGAGGTTGGCGAGGGCCTGGGCCAGGAAGGCGGGATTGCCCCTCACGGCCAGGCCCGCGGAGACGTCCGAGGCGATCTCGATCCCCTTGTCCTCGCAGAGCGGGCCGTAGAGCTCCGTCATGTCGCGAACCATGGCCGCCGGATCGAAGCGCACGGCATTGGGTGCCTCTCCGGCCGCCTGGAGGCGCGAGATGGCGAGGACGGCGGAAAAGGTCCTCAGGACGCCGTCGGTGTCGTCCAGGGCCTGGCCCAGGGCCAGGCGAGCGTCGCCCCGTCCGGCCTCAACATCGAGCAGGGCGGTCTCCAGCCGGGCCTTAAGGCGGGTCAGGGGCGAACGCAGGTCGTGGGCGATGGCGTCGCCGGCGTGCCGGTGGGCGGACATGGAGCGGTCGAGCCGGTCGAGCATGTCGTTCAGACCCTCGGCCAGCTGGTCGAGCTCGTCCCCGGCCCCCCGCACGGGGGCACGAGCCGTAAGGTTCCCGTTCCTCACGGCAGCCACCACGTTCGTCAGCCCGGTCATGGCGCGGGTGAAGTTGCGGCTGGCCTGGAGCCCCACGGCTATGCCCAGAACCACCAACAGGGCGCCGGCACCCCAGAGGCCCCGGACGATGGTCAAGATGAAATCCCGGTCGTCGCTGGCGTCGGCGCCGACGAAGAGGGTCTCACCGCCGGAGAGGCGCAACTGCAGGCCCCGGGCGGGGATCGAATGCGGGCGCCCTGCCGCACCCGGTCCAGCCAGGGAAAAGCGGGTCCAGGTCGGGGCGCCGGTGAAGTTTTCGACGGGGCTCTGGGCGAGGGAACCGGTAATCTTGGCGCCGTCCGGGGCCAGGAAGAGATAGACGAAGCGCCGCTCGCCGGCCATCCGGGTCACCAGGACGGGGTTGAGGGCGGCGGGGCCTGAACGGTTGTAGACTGCGACCAGGCTGTCCGCCTCCCGGCGGATTTCTGCATCCGTCCGCCTCCGGGCCTCGCCGGCGGCGGCCATGTAGACATAGGCCATGAGGACGGCCCCGGCGAAGGCAAAGAGGGCCAAAGTCAGGAGGGTCAGTCTGAAGGGCGCCGCCCTGAAGAGCCGCAGGAAACTCCCGGAGGGTGGCGCCAGGGCCTCAGGCATCCAGCCGGTACCCTGCCCCACGGATCGTCTCGAGCATGGGGTGCTCGAATCCCTTGTCGATCTTGGAGCGCAGCCGCGAGATGTGGACGTCGATCACGTTGGTCTGGGGGTCGAAGTGGTACTCCCAGACCTTCTCGAGCAGCATGGTCCGGGTCACCGCCTGGCCGGCGTGCCGCATCAGGAATTCCAGCAGCTGGAACTCCCGGGGTTGCAGGTCGATCTCGCGGCCGGCCCTTTGCACCTTACGACCGATGAGGTCCATCTCCAGGTCGCCGACCCTGAGATAGGTGAGAACCGATCCGGTCTCCCGCCGCCGCGCCAGGGCCTCGACCCGGGCGATGAGCTCGGCGAAGGCATAGGGCTTGACCAGGTAGTCGTCCGCTCCCGCCCGCAGGCCGGTAACCCGGTCGTCGATCTCGCCCAGGGCCGAGAGGAAGAGGACGGGCGTCTCGTCCCCGTCCCGGCGGAGGGTCTCGACCAGGCCGACCCCATCCAGGCAGGGCATCATGCGATCGACGATCATGACGTCGAAGCTACCCCTGCGGGCGGCCTCGAGCCCGACCAGGCCGTCTGGACACAGGGTAGAGGTGTGGCCGGCGTCCATGAGACCCCGGGCCATGACCTCGGCGGCAGGCTGGTCGTCCTCGACGATCAGGATCTTCATGCCCACGGCCCTGATCAGTCGGCGATCTTGACCGGCAGGAAGATGGTCCTGCCTCCCCGCCATATGGAGACGAGGACGCTGGGCCGACCCGCCTTCCGGGCCTGGTCGACGACGGCCGCCAGGTCAGAAGGCATGGCCAGGGTCCGGTCGCCCGCCCGCATGATCACGTCATTGGCCTGCAGCCCCTTGGCGGCGGCGTCGGAATTGCGTTCCACAGCCCCGATGATGAGGCCGCGGACATCGGCCGGAAGGCTGGCGCGGCGGCGGCCGGCGTCGTCGAGGGGTGAGACCATCATACCGAGGATGGCCTGGCCGGCGGCGGGTGCGGGACGGGCAGGCCCGGGCCCGGTCCCGCCGGAACCTGCGGGACCCGCCGCAAGCTGGGACTCCGAGGGACGGACGCCTGAGCGGATGTCCACGGTCCGCGGCTTGCCATCACGGATCACCTGCAGCCGCAGGAGATCCCCGGGCGCCGCCGAGGCGACCTGCCGGGTCAGCTCTGCAGAGCTTTTCACACGCACCCCGTTGACCGACAGGACGATATCGCCGGCAACAAGGCCCGCCTTGTCCGCCGGAGCTCCAGGCGTGAGCTCGGCGACGATGGCGCCCTTCTGGCCGGCGAGGCCCTGGGCGGCGGCCATGTCCTCGTCGAAGTTCTGGATGGTGGCACCGATATAGCCGCGCACCACCTTGCCGTTGGAGATCAGCTGGCGGGAAACCCTGCCGGCCACGTCGGCGGGTACGGCGAAGCCGATACCGACGGAACCCCCGGTGGGTGAGAAGATGGCGCTGTTGACCCCGATCACGCGTCCATAGACGTCAAAGGTCGGTCCGCCCGAATTGCCCCGGTTGATGGGCGCGTCGATCTGGATGTAGTCGACGAAGGTCTCGCCGATGTCCCGTCCGTAGGCCGAGACGATGCCGGCGGTGGCGGTCCCGCCCAGATTGTAGGGGTTACCGACGGTCAGTACCCAGTCGCCCACCCGGGGCCGGGCGGAATTCTCGAAGTTGACGAAGGTGTAGCCCGTGCCCTTGACCTTCAGGACGGCGATGTCGGTGCCCTCGTCGCGTCCGACGACCGTCGCCTCGAGCTCGGTCTCGTCCTTCAGGACAACCTTGATGCTCTCGGCGTCCTCGATGACGTGATTGTTGGTCACAACGTAACCGTCGGCCGAGATAAAGAAGCCCGACCCGGCCGACTGCCGGCGCGGACCATTTCCGCCCTCATTGCCCTCCTCGCCACCCTGCCCGGGCGGCATCACGAAGGGCAGACCCGGCATCTGCCGCTGCAGGCGGGACATGTCGACCCGGCTCGTCACGTTGATCGAAACCACCGCGGGGGAGACCTTCTCGAAGATGTCGGCGAAGGACATGGGCGCCCCCGGAGGCGGGGCGAAGTTGGCACTGGCCGCTGCCGCTGGCGTCGCGGTCGGATCACTTCCCGTGCGCTCGGCGGCGTTGAGCCCGGCACCCGCGGTCATGGCGATGCCAGCGACAAAGGCCCCCGCGAGGGCCCCGAAGACGTAACGGCTCTTGTTCGAGCTCATGGTGCGCACTTCTTTCCCTTCGGCCCGCCGCGATCCTTCGCAGCCGGGCATAAACCTACATGCCAAATAGCGGGGGTCCGCTCAAATGAGGATTACGTCATGCATTGGGATCGTCCGAAGACGATTTCAGGGCAGGATCATGGCCATCCGTGCGTGCCAACAGGTCGGACAGCCGCCTCGCCTCCGCTTCTGAGAGGGCGTCGTCGGCCAAGGCAGGCCGTCGCAGGCGCGCCGCAAGGGCCAGGACGCCGGCGATCACCACCGCCAGGGGCGCCAGCCAAAGCGCAAGGTTCGCCCAGGAGAAGGAGGGCCGCAGGAGGACGAATTCGCCGTAGCGGTCGACCAGCCAGCTCCTCACCTGGGCGTCGTCCTGGCCAGAGGCGATGCGCTCTCGGACAAGGCGGCGCAGGTCGACCGCGAGGCCAGCTTCGGAATCCGCGATGGACTCGTTCTGGCAGACCAGGCAGCGCACCTCCTGGAAGAGGGCCCGGGCGCGGGCCTCCTGGGTAGGGTCCGGAAGGCGCTCAGCAGGATCCGAGGCTGCGGCCAGGCACAGGGCGGCCGCCAGGGCGACGGCCAGGGGTGCCCCAAGCCGCCTCAAGGCCGGACCTCGCGCCGGCGACCGGCCGCCAGCCGGAGCCTGCGGTCTGTCAGTGAGACGAGTCCGCCAAGGGCCATGATCGCCGGGCCGATGAAGATGAGCAGGGCCAGGGGATTCCAGAAGCCCCGGACCAGCCAGACCCCACGCCCCTCTGGCCCCGGTCTGCGTTCACCCAGGACTACGTAAAGGTGGCTGAGGTTCACCGTGCAGATGGCCACCTCCGAGGTGGTCTGCCCCCCGGCCGAGTAGAACCGGCGGGAAGGGGTCAGGGCGCAGACCTCCCGTCCGTCTCGAAGGGCTGAGATGCGTGCCGTCTCGGCCTCATAGTTCGGACCGTCGACGGGGCGGACATCCTTGAGGACCAGCTCCCAGGCACCGACGCGCAGGGACTGGCCCGGCGCCAGGGTCTGTGCGGCCTCGAGTTTCCAGGCGGTCTCGAAGCAGGCGCCGAGGACAAAAACGCCGAGACCCAGGTGGGCGAGGGTCGTCCCCCAGGCACCGCGTGGCAGACCCCGGAGGCGGCGCAGGCTCTCCGCAACGGGGCCTCGGAAGAGTCGGATGCGTTGGGCGGCCTCGGCCAGGGCCCCCACAATAAGCCAGGCCGCCAGTCCGAGGCCAAGGCTGGCGAAGGCCTTGCGGGGCGTCAGGAACCAGAGGGCGGCCAGGCCCGCAAGCACGCCCAGGACAAGGGCGGGAATGAGCGCCCGGAAGGCTGGCGACAGGTCGCCTCGCTTCCAGGCCAGCAGGGGGCCGAAGGGAACCAGAAGGCACAGGATGGCCATCAGGGGCGTAAAGGTCAGGTTGAAGTAGGGAACGCCGACCGAGATCGCCTCACCGCTGACCGCTTCCCGGATCAGGGGGAAGAGGGTGCCCAGGAGGACCGTGAGGGTCGCCGCCGACAGGAGGATGTTGTTCGCCACCAGGGCGCTCTCGCGGCTGACCGGCGCGAAGACGCCGCCGGCGGCGAGGCCCGGTGCCCGCAAGGCGAAGAGGGTGAAGGCCGACCCGGCGGTCGCCAGGAGGATGCCGAGAAGCAGCACGCCCCGGGTCGGGTCCACGGCGAAGGCGTGGACGGAGGTCAGGACGCCCGAGCGCACCAGGAAGGCTCCCAACATGGAGAAGCTGAAGGCGGTGATGGCGAGGAATACCGTCCAGCCGGGAAGCGCGCCCCGCTTCTCCGTCACGACGGCTGAGTGCAGGAGGGCGGTGGCGACCAGCCAGGGCATGAAGCTGGCGTTCTCGACCGGATCCCAGAACCACCAGCCGCCCCAGCCCAGCTCGTAGTAGGCCCAGTAGGCACCCAGGGTGATGCCAACGGTCAGGAAGCTCCAGGCCGCAAGGGTCCAGGGGCGTACCCAGCGGGCCCAGGCCGCGTCGATCCGACCCTCGACCAGGGCCGCCACCGCCAGGGAGAAGACCACCGACATGCCGACATAGCCCGCGTAGAGGAAGGGCGGATGGACGGCCAGGGCCGGGTCCTGGAGCAGGGGATTGAGGGAACGCCCCTCCACCGGCGGATCGGCGAGGCGGACGAAGGGGTTGGAGGCCAGCACGGTATAGGCCAGGAAGACTGACCCGATCAGGCCCTGCACTGCCACCGCCACAGCCTTGAGATCACGAGGCAGATCCCGCCCCCGGCCGGCGAGCAAGGCGCCAAATCCCGTCAGGGCGAGGTTCCAGAGCAGCATGGACCCCTCGTGGCTGCCCCAGGTGGCGGAGACCCGGTACAGGAGCGGCTTTTCCGAGTGCGAGTTGGCCGCAACATTGGCCACCGAGAAATCGGACGTGACGAAGGCGTGAGCCAGGGCCGCGAAGGCCAGGGCCAGGGCACCAAAG
>JBMOEP010000068.1:0-8496 GCA_049314675.1 Phenylobacterium sp. | reverse complement strand
CCACGCCGAAAAGGGAATCCCCAACGAGTCAGTTCGTGTGGAAACCGCTCTAAGTCGGACAAATGGCGTGGCAGGCGACAACATGTATGGCAACGACTATTCCGTTTCATGGGGTGCCATTTCGGCATGGTTGGCAATTGCCGCGCTGGTGGGCGGCGGCATTGCTTTAATTCGGCAGGCGGATGTAAGGAACAGCCTACTTTTCGGATGGTATCTGTTTCCGGCCGCAGCTATGACAATTTTGTGCGCCGTATTGTACGTTGTCCTGCCGGATGATCGCTACATGTCGCCTGCGGGTGGGCATTGGTTTGTGATGCTGTTAGCTGCTGCCGCTCTTGCCTTAATCCTGACGCCACCTTGGGCGTTAGCGGCTTGGATCGCTGCCAAACTAACAGAGCGCTTTCGGGGTGGCTCGGAGCAGACCAAGGTCAGGTAACCACCCTGTTGCATCCACTTCCGCTTATCAGTTTACGACCTGGGCCACGTTCCAACTGGGAAATGGCAGCACCGGTGCCAGCTGCGCCAGAGCCGCATCGTCCCCCCGCAGCCGTGCCCGAAACGCATCCTCCACGATGCACGCCTGCTGCTCCAGGCCATAACGCGCGAACGGTTTGCCCGGCACGATGGCATAGCGATAGCGCGCCCACGGCGGCCGGCGCAGGGCGAGATGCCCACCCACCTGCGCCTGCCAGCAGTGCACCAGCTCGTGGATGAAATGCGCCTGATGGCCCGGCGAGGCGGCGGCATAATCGACGCACCAGTTCGGCCCATTGGGGTGGCACCAGATATGGCCATCGGGCGCCATCGTCACCCACCATGGCTGCAGCGCCCACCATTTGGCGCGGCGCACCGTCACATGCGCCGCATCCAGCGCCGCGCCGAACACGCTGGCCGCCAGCGCCATTTCGCCGGCGGTCAGGGCCCGCACCTGCGGCACCGAGTCATGCTGATTGCCCATCATCACCATCGTTAATCGCATCGCCGCCGTCTTGCAGCCCCGGATTCGCTCCCTATATCGCCACAGTGTCGTGAATGCGCCGGGGCACCGGCCACAAGATCAACCAGGGACGATCCTGCCGCGCTGCCCTTGTGGGGCGCATGGGGCCGGGCCCACAACATGAAGGAAGCGCCGATCATGGCAAAGGTAATCGGGATCGATCTGGGCACCACCAACAGCTGTGTGGCCGTGATGGAAGGTTCGGCGCCGCGCGTCATCGAAAATGCCGAAGGCGCGCGCACCACGCCGAGCCAGGTCGCCTTCACCAAGGATGGTGAGCGGCTGGTCGGCCAGCCGGCCAAGCGCCAGGCGGTGACCAACCCGTCCAACACCGTGTTTGCCGTGAAGCGCCTGATCGGTCGCCGCTTTGACGATCCGCTCACCGCCAAGGATGCCGGCCTGGTGCCCTACGCGATCCCCCGCGGCACCAATGGCGATGCCTGGGTGCAGGCCGGCGGCCAGGATTACAGCCCGTCGCAGATTTCCGCCTTCATCCTGCAGAAGATGAAGGAAACCGCCGAGGCCTATCTCGGCGAAACCGTGACGCAGGCGGTGATCACCGTCCCGGCCTATTTCAACGACGCCCAGCGCCAGGCCACCAAGGATGCCGGCAAGATCGCCGGCCTGGAAGTGCTGCGCATCATCAACGAGCCGACCGCCGCCGCGCTGGCCTATGGCCTCGACAAGAAGAATGATGCCCGCACCGTCGCCGTGTATGACCTTGGCGGCGGCACGTTCGATATCTCCATCCTCGAACTGGGCGACGGCGTGTTCGAAGTGAAGAGCACGTCAGGCGACACGTTCCTGGGCGGTGAGGATTTCGATGCCAAGCTGGTGGAATTCCTGTCGGCCGATTTCAAGAAGGCCGAAGGCATCGACCTGACCAAGGACAAGCTCGCCCTGCAGCGCCTGAAGGAAGCCGCGGAAAAGGCGAAGATCGAACTGTCCTCGTCGGCCGCGACCGAAGTCAATTTGCCGTTCATCACTGCCGATGCCACCGGGCCGAAGCATCTCGTCAAGTCCATCACCCGCACCGATCTGGAAAAGCTGGTGATCGATCTGATCGAGCGCACCCGCAAGCCGTGCCTGGATGCCATCAAGGAAGCCGGCGTGAAGCCCGGTGATCTGGATGAAGTCATCCTGGTCGGCGGCATGACCCGCATGCCGCGCGTGCGTGCATTCGTGAAGGAACTCTTCGGCAAGGAGCCCAACACCAGCGTCAACCCCGATGAAGTGGTCGCCATGGGCGCCGCGATTCAGGCCGGCGTGCTGCAGGGCGACGTGAAGGACGTGCTGCTGCTCGATGTCACCCCGCTGAGCCTGGGCATCGAAACGCTGGGCGGCGTGTTCACCCGCATGATCGATCGCAACACGACGATCCCGACTAAGAAGAGCCAGGTCTATTCGACGGCCGACGACAACCAGTCGGCGGTGACCATCCGCGTCTTCCAGGGTGAACGCGAAATGGCGGCGGACAACAAGATTCTGGGCCAGTTCGATCTGGTCGGCATTCCGCCGGCGCCGCGCGGCGTGCCGCAGGTCGAGGTCACCTTCGACATCGACGCCAACGGCATCGTCAATGTCTCGGCCCGGGACAAGGCGACCAGCAAGGAACAGTCGATCCGGATCCAGGCCAATGGCGGCCTGTCGGATTCGGACATCGACGCCATGGTGCGCGAGGCCGAGGCCAACAAGGCCGAGGACGAGAAGCGCAAGGCCGTCGTCGAGGCCCGGAACCACGGCGAAGCCCTGATCCACTCTACGGAAAAGGCTGTGGCCGAACACGGCGACAAGGTTGGCGAGGCCGAGAAGTCGGCCATCACCTCGGCCCTCGAGGACCTGAAGTCGGTGCTGGACGGCGATGACGCCGGGGCCATCTCGGCCAAGACCCAGATCCTGGCCCAGGCCTCAATGAAGCTTGGTGAGGCCATGTACGCCGCCCAGCAGGGTGGCGAGGGCGAGAGCGAAGGCGCCAGCCCTGACGACGTCGTCGACGCCGAATTCGAGGAAGTCAACGAAGACGGCAAGAAGGCCTGAACCTGTCCGGGACCCGACCCCGCCTCGACCTGAGGCGGGGTCGGTGTCCTTTCGGAAAGATGCATCGGAACGCCTGACGCCTCATGCGCGACTATTACGAAATTCTGGGTGTACCCCGCGGCAGCGACGAGGCCGCGCTCAAGTCTGCCTTCCGCAAGCTGGCCATGGAGCACCACCCGGACCGGAATGGCGGCTCTGAGGAGGCATCGACCCGGTTCAAGGAGATCAACGAGGCCTATTCGGTCCTGTCGGATCCCAAGAAGCGGGCCGCCTATGACCAGTTCGGCCACGCTGGGGTGAACGGCGGCCAGGGCGGCGGCGGTGCGGGCTTCACCGACATCAACGACATCTTCTCGGAGGTCTTCGGGTCGGCCTTCGGCGACATGTTCGGCGGCGGGCAGAGGCGCAGCGGCCCGGCCCGGGGCCAGGACCTCCGCTACGACCTCGAGATCACCCTGGAGCAGGCCTACGCCGGGGCGGAGGTCGAGATCACCGCCGCCACCGCCATCACCTGCGAGGCCTGCGAGGGCGGCGGGGCCAAGCCGGGGACGAGCCCGGTCACCTGCCCGACCTGCGGCGGGGCCGGCCGGGTCCGGGCCTCCCAGGGCTTCTTCGCCATCGAGCGCACCTGCCCCCGATGCGGTGGAGAGGGGCGGACGATCAGCGATCCCTGCACCACCTGCCGCGGCCACGGCCAGGTCCGGCGCAACCGGACCCTCCAGGTCCGCATCCCCGCCGGTGTGGACGACGGCTCGCGGATCCGCCTGGCGGGCGAGGGCGACGCCGGAGCCCGGGGCGGACCCCGCGGCGACCTCTACATCTTCGTCTCGGTGCGGCCTCACGACCTGTTCGAGCGCGAGGGCCTCGACCTGCACTGTACCGTGCCGGTCCCCATGACCACGGCGGTCCTTGGCGGTGAGATCGAGGCCCCGTGCCTTTCAGGCGGACCGGGCGCAGGTGGCGAGGAGACGGATCGGGTGACCGTCAAGGTGCCGGAAGGCACCCAGACCGGCCGGACTGTGCGCATACGAGGTCGGGGCATGCCCTCCCTGCGCAGCCGTGAGCGTGGCGACCTTTTGGTGGAGCTCTTCGTGGAAACGCCGACTCGGCTCGACGCCCGGCAGAAGGCGCTGATGCAGGAGTTCGCCGAGATCTCCAGCGAGCAGCAGCATCCGGAATCCAGCGGATTCCTGAACCGGGCCCGGAGATTCTGGGAAGATGTCACCGGGGGCTGAAGCCCGCCTTTCCCATTCCCCCGGGGGGGCCTAGACTTGGCTTTCGCCCTGGGCTGAATCCGGGAAGAGGGAGGACCCCATGACCCACGCCGCAGTCCGGATTGCCGCCGCCTGCCTGACCGCAGCCCTGCTCGCAGGCCCCGTCGCCGCAATGGCGGCACCAGCAGCGCGCCCCGCGCCGGCCGGGGATGCCGGTAGCCGCGTCCCGGGCTATCCCGACGTGGTCGCCGAATATATCCAGGTTCCCGGGGGCAAGGCGCCCGGCACCCCCACCGCCCTCAACACCGCCAGCTTCCTGCGCCTCCGGGCCTCCGCAGACGGCGACCGGCCCCGGCCCGCCAACGCCGTGATCGTCGGACTGCCGGGCTTCTCCTCGACCCCGCCCCACTGGCTCTTCCTGTCCAGCCAGATGGTCTCCCGCGCGGCAAAGCAGACCTGCGATGGCCAACCCTGCCGGGTGGAGGTCTGGGTCCTGCAGCGCCGGGGCGCCAACCTCGCCGAGACCGAGGCCCTGACCGAGGCCCGGCGCAAGGGCGACCCGCAGATCGCCCTGAACCACTACCTTGGCGCGGACGCTATCGGGCCCGACGGCAAGGTGGGGCCCGCCACCGCCGCTGCGGCCTGGAAGCCCCTGACCCAGGCCGACCTGGCCTTCATGGCCGACTGGGGCTTCGAGACCTACGCCGCGGATGTCGACGCCATGATCGGGCGGATCCGCGAGCGGTCCGGCACCCGCAACATCTTCCTCGCCGGGCACAGCCAGGGCGGCGGCTTCGTGTCCAACTATGCGGCGCGGCGGGCCCCGGGCGGCAAGCGCGGGGTGGCGGGACTGGCGGGGCTGATCTTCCTCGACGGCGGCCCGTCGGCGGGCGTTCAGCCCGAGCCCACTGCTGCTGAGCTTGACGCCTACCTTGTCCGGGTCAACGCCCTGCGCAGCGGCAAGGACCGGGTCTACACCGACGCTAACGGCATCCTGGGCGCCATAGCCGGCCCGGCCTCCGCCGCCAGCCAGTCGGTAACCGGTGTCTACTACGCCCTGTCCGATCCCAACGCCGAGGCCATCTTCCCCCTTCGCGTCGCCGGCATGGCGCCCGCGCCTGGGGATGACTTCCTGAAGACCGCCCGCATGACCTGGCTCGCCCGGGCCGGTGCGAGCTTCGACACCGACCCGGTACCCAACGGTGGGGTGCAGATGCAGATCCTGCAGTACCTGGGCCAGGGCCTGGGCCGGCTGGACTTCACGCCCATGCCCGGGACGTTGGACAGCTGCGACCGCACGCCGCCGCCAGCGGCGGTCGGCCCCATGCGCGCCATGGGCCCGCCCCCCAAGTGCGTACCCTCGGGGGCCATGGTCGATCCTGGCCGGGTCCACGGCTGGATCGAGCCCGGACCCGAGGGGCCGAAGGAGGCCGGCCGCGCGGGCCTGTGGCTGAACGCCCAGGCCTTTGCGCCGACGCGCTCCAACATCCGGCCCGTGACGGTGAAGTTCGCCGAGTCGGGACGGCGGGTTATCGACGCCTCCGATATGATCGGCTCGAACTGGTACCCTTCCGAGCGCTGGGACTTCGACGCGGGCTTCGTGAGCCGCTACCGGACGCTGAAGATCGACCGCGACGGCGTGAAGCTTGACCTCGACAAGGCCGCCATCGCCGGGATCCCGGTCTATGTGGCCCGCCAGGGCTTCACCCAGGGCGTGACCGGCAACCCCTTCCCGGGCGTGGGGGACTATACCGAGGTCAACAAGACCGGGACCTGGCAGACTCCGGAGGCCAAGGCCGTCAGCCCGTTCGATCCGGCCATCAATGCCGCCATCTACTTCCACACCGACTTCGTGGGCGCGGACGATTCCCGGTCGGGCCAGGCCCGCCCTGGCGAACCGGGGGCCTCGGCCATATCGGGCACCCTTGTCGACTGGGTGCTGAAGCGGGCGAAGGGTCTGTCCGACACGCCGACCTCCGCTGCCCTGGGCGTGCGGGCCCGCTATTGAGCGAGGCCTGGGCCTGCAGGAGAGCGAGTCTTGCCCGGCGCTGGTGACGCCGCGGCGGCTGGCAGCTAGTTTACGCGCCGAGATGAACGCTCCCGCCACGCCCCAGGTCGATTCGTCCGGCGCCACGCCGGTGATGGCGCAGTTCTTCGAGGCCAAGTCGCGCCAGCCCGACGCCCTGGTCTTCTTCCGGATGGGCGATTTCTACGAACTTTTCTTCGATGACGCCCGGCAGGCCGCCGCCGCCCTCGGCATCGCCCTGACCGCCCGGGGCCAGCACGCGGGCGAGCCCATCCCCATGTGCGGCGTGCCCGTGCATGCGGCGGAGGCCTATCTCTCCAAGCTGATCCGGTCCGGCTTCAAGGTCGCAGTCTGCGAGCAGATGGAGGACCCGGCGGAGGCGCGAAAGCGCGGATCCAAGGCGATCGTGCGCCGCGATATCGTGCGGGTGGTCACGCCGGGAACCCTGACAGAGGACGGCCTGCTGGATGCCCGGGGCTCCAACCGGCTGGCCGCAGTGGCCGTGAGGGCGGGCGCCGCCGCCATCGCCAGCGTCGAGCTGTCCACCGGTGAGGTCGAGGTCTGGGCGCTTGGCAAGGCCTCCCTCGCCTCGGCCCTCGCGGCCCTGGGCCCTTCGGAGATCCTCGCGCCGGACCGGCTGTTCGCCGACGAGGCGGTCAGCGAAGCCCTGAAGGCGGCCGGAGGCCTGGTCCAGCCCATGCCGTCGGCCCTCGCCGAGCCCGGTGCCGCGGAGGCCCGGCTGAAGCGGCTCTATGGGGTCGAGACCCTGGACGGTTTCGGTGTCCTGTCCGGAGCGGAAATCTCGGCCCTCGGCCTGATCGCAGCCCACCTCGAGACCACCCAGGCCGGCAGGACGCCGTCGCTCGGGCCACCCCGCAGGGCTGGCGAGGCCGACGTCATGGCCATCGATCCCGCCACCCGGGCCAGCCTGGAGATCGAGCGCAGCCTATCCGGCGGACGCGAGGGCTCCCTGCTGGCGGCGATCGACCGGACAGTCACGGCACCTGGCGCCCGTCTGCTGGCGAGCCGGCTGGCCCGGCCCCTCCTGGATCCTGACCGCATCAACCGGCGGCTGGACGCCGTGGACGGATTCCGGGCCCGGCGCGACCTGCGCCGCCAGGTCAGGGAACGGCTCAAGGGCATGGGGGACATGGCGAGGGCGCTGTCCCGTCTGGCCCTGGGCCGAGGGGGGCCGCGGGACCTGGGCTGCCTCCACGACGGCCTGACGGGCGGTGCCGGCCTCCACGACCTGTTTCGCCAGGATGGCAGCCCCCTCGATGCGCCACTTCCGGTCGCCCTGGCAGAGGCCCTGGTGTCCCTTGACCTCAGCCGGAACCACGACCTGGCTGCCCTGCAGGCCAGCCTTCAGGCCGGCCTCGGCCCGAACCTTCCCCCCCAGGCCCGGGACGGCGGGTTCGTTGCCCCGGGGGTCCGCCCTGAACTGGACGAGGCCCGGCGCCTTAGGGATGACAGCCGCAAGGTCGTGCTCTCCCTCGAGGCCCGCTTGGCTGCGGAAAGTGGCGTGGCCCTCAAGATCCGCCACAACGGGGTCCTGGGCTATTTCATCGAGGCCACCGCCAAGGCCGCCGAACCCCTGCTTCGGGCCCCGCTGAACGCGACCTTCATCCACCGCCAGACCCTGGCCAGCCAGATGCGGTTCACCACGGTGGAGCTGGCGGAGCTTGACGCGCGGATCGCCCAGGCGGGGGAGAGGGCCCTGGCGATCGAGGCCGCCACCTTCGAGGCCTGGCGGGAACAGGCCTGCGCCCTGGCCGGTCCCGTCAGGGAAGCCGCTTCGGCCTGCGCCATCCTCGACGTGGCCGCCGCCCTTGCGGAGTGGGCCGAGGACGCCGACGCCGTGAGGCCCGAGATCGACCGGAGCACAGTCCTCGACGCCGAGGGCGCGCGGCATCCCGTGGTGGAGGCCGCGGTCCGGCGGGCCGGAGGTGCCTTCACGCCCAACGACTGCCGGCTGGACGGCCAGGGCGTGATCGCGCCCCGGCTGGCGATCGTCACCGGCCCGAACATGGCCGGCAAGTCGACCTTCCTCCGCCAGAATGCCCTGCTTGCCGTGCTGGCCCAGGCGGGATGCCCGGTTCCCGCCCGGCGGCTACGCCTGGGCGTCGTCGACCGCCTGTTCAGCCGGGTCGGGGCCGGCGATGATCTGGCCCGGGGCCGGTCCACCTTCATGGCCGAGATGGTGGAGACCGCCGCCATCCTGA
>JBMOEP010000067.1:0-8539 GCA_049314675.1 Phenylobacterium sp. | reverse complement strand
CGCTTGGGATGCTGCGGATAAGGTCCTGGAGCGACGTGAACTCCATCGACTTCAGGCTCGCGGCCGCTTGGCCAGGGCATCGAAGGCCAGCAGATCAGCGATCAAGCCCTCGAACTCGGACAGGGGTACCATGTTGGGTCCGTCGGACGGAGCGTTGTCGGGATCGGGATGGGTCTCCAGGAAGACGGTCGCCACGCCAATCGCAACCGCCGCCCGGGCGAGGACCGGGACGAACTCGCGCTGCCCGCCAGAGCGGTCGCCCTGACCGCCGGGCTGCATCACCGAATGGGTCGCATCGAACACTACCGGGCAACCGATCTCTGACAGTATCGGCAGGGCCCGCATGTCGCTCACCAGGGCGTTGTAGCCGAAGCTCACGCCGCGTTCGGTCGCCAGGGCGTTGGGGTTACCCGCACCGCTGATCTTGGCGATGACGTTCTTCATGTCGCCGGGCGCCAGGAACTGGCCCTTCTTGACGTTGATTGCCCGCCCGGTTTCGGCAGCGGCAACCAGGAGGTCGGTCTGGCGGCACAGGAATGCGGGGATCTGGAGAACGTCGACCGCCTCGGCCACGCGCACGCATTGCTCGCGCTCGTGCACGTCCGTCAGGACCGGAAGGCCAATCGATTCCCGGATCTCAGCGAAGATCGGCAGGGAGGCCTTCAGGCCAAGGCCCCTTGCCGCCCGCGCCGATGTGCGGTTGGCCTTGTCGAAGGAGGTCTTGTAGATCAGGCCGATATCCAGGCGTTCGGCGATCTCGCGCAGGGCCGTCGCCATCTCCAGGGCGTGCTGCCGGCTCTCCAGCTGACAAGGTCCGGCGATCACCGTCAGACGTTCGCGGTTGCCGATCCGCACAGTCCGTCCCGACGGCGGTGTGAGTTCGACGACAGCGTTCAGACTGGACAATTCGTCTCTCCTGCGAGACGACTTCGCCTCAGGGCGTTAAGTGGCTTGCGGCGGACCTCCGCACAAGCCGGAAATGCACCTGCAATGGCCGGCGACCGCCGGCGACTCCCGGGAGCCGCAGTCCGTGTCCGCTGTGCAAGAAATCTGCCTGAACACCCTTTTTGTCCATCATGGATCTGTGAAGCGAGCCCCGGCCCTCAGGGGCCTGCCGGCGGTTTTCCGTTCGGCGCTGGACTCCATCACCCGGGGATGGATGGCCGGGGACGTGACCTTCGTGACCCCTGACAATCGGGTCCTGAGGCTCCGGTCGGAAGCTGGCGGCCCCGCCGCCGTCATTCGAATCCACGATTTCCGCTTCGTCCGCCGGGCACTCCTGGCAGGCGATATCGGCTTCGCGGAGGCCTATGCCGCGGGGGAATGGGAGACGCCGGACCTGACGGCCGTCCTGTCCGTCTTCAGCCTGAACTTTCAGAACCTGACCCGGGTGACGGAGGGCAATCCCCTTGTCGGCGTGATCAACTTCCTGGGGCACTTTCTGAACGGGAACTCGCGGAACGGGTCCCGGCGCAACATCCACGCCCACTATGACCAGGGAAACGCCTTCTATTCCCGCTGGCTGGATCCCTCGATGACCTACTCCTCGGCCCGCTACCAGAACGGAGCCGAAAGCCTCGAGGCCGCGCAGAAGGAGAAGTACGGCGCGCTTGCCCGCAGGATGTCCCTCGCCGCGGGGCAAAACGTCCTTGAGATCGGGTGTGGATGGGGTGGCTTTGCCGAGTTCGCAGCGGGCGAGATCGGCGCCCGGGTCACCGGCATCACCATCTCCAAGGAGCAGCACGAGTTTGCCAGCCGCAGGATCTTCGAGGCGGGCCTTTCCGAGCGCGTGGACATCCGACTGGTCGACTATCGCGACGTGACCGGGACCTTCGATCGGGTCGCCTCCATCGAGATGTTTGAGGCAGTCGGTGAGCGCTACTGGCCCACCTACTTCCAGGCGGTCCATGACCGGCTGAAGCCTGACGGCCGGGCGGGCCTCCAGATCATCACCATCCAGGACGAGCTGTTCGAGGGCTATCGCAAGCGCGCTGACTTCATCCAGCGCTACATCTTCCCCGGCGGCATGCTGATCTCAGAAAAGCGGCTGCAGCAGGAGACCGACAAGGCGGGGCTGTCCTGGTCCGAGCCCGACCGCTTCGGCCCGGACTACGCCGAGACCCTTGCAGCCTGGAAGCAGCGCTTTGGGGCCACGTGGGAGGATATCCGCAGATTGGGCTTCGACGAGCGGTTCCGCCGGATCTGGGACTTCTACCTCAGCTATTGCGAAGCCGGGTTCCGAACTGGCCGGACCCAGGTGATCCAGCTGGGCCTTTCCCGCGCCTGACCGGCCTGTCTCCGTGGCGCCCGGCGGCAGAACCTCTTAGATTGCCCCCATGACCATAGCGCTTAACGTCCTTGAGGCCATTGGCCGGACCCCCCTGATCCGCCTCAACCGCGCCAGCGACGCGACGGGGTGCGAGATCGTCGGCAAGGCCGAGTTCATGAACCCCGGCCAGTCGGTGAAGGACAGGGCCGCCCTCTATATCATACGCGACGCTGAGCGGCGGGGCCTCCTGCGCCCAGGCGGACGCATCGTCGAGGGTACGGCGGGAAACACCGGCATCGGCCTGGCCATGGTCGGACAGGCCCTGGGTTACCGAACCACCATCGTCATTCCCCGCACCCAGAGCCAGGAGAAGAAGGACGCCATCCGCCTGTTGGGCGCAGAGCTCGTCGAGGTGGACGCCGTTCCCTACTCCAACCCGGACAACTACGTCCGCTATTCTGGTCGCCTGGCCGAAGAGCTCAACAGAAGCGAGCCCAATGGCGCGGTCTGGGCCAACCAGTTTGATAATGTCGCCAACCGTCAGGCCCATGCCGAGACGACGGGACCGGAGATCTGGGACCAGACCGCCGGCAAGGTCGACGGCTTCATCTGCGCCGTGGGTTCGGGCGGAACCCTGGCCGGCGTCGCCGAGGCCCTCAGGTCCCGTCGTCCGGACGTCCGCATCGGCCTCGCCGATCCCATGGGCGCATCCCTCTACAACTGGTACGCCCACGGCGAGCTTCGGGCCGAAGGGGGTTCGATCTCGGAAGGGATCGGACAGGGCCGCATCACCGCCAACCTCGAGGGCCTGCGGGTCGACATGCCCTTCCAGATCCCCGACGAGGAGATGCTGGACGTGATCTTCGACCTGGCCACCCATGAGGGCCTGATCATGGGTGGGTCCACGGGCGTCAACGTGGCCGGTGCGATCCGGATGGCCCGCGCTCTCGGGCCCGGGCACACCGTCGTCACCATCCTTTGTGACCAGGGCTCGCGCTACCAGAGCAAGATCTACAACCCGGCCTTCCTGCGCGAACGCGGGCTGCCGGTCCCGCAATGGCTGACATGAACAGCTCTCCCCTCATCACCGCCCAGGCACTCCAGGCCCGTCTCGGCGCGCCAGACCTCAGGGTGGTGGACGCCAGCTGGTTCCTGCCTGCCGAGGGACGGTCTGGCCGGACGGAGTTTGAGGCTGAGAGGCTCCCCGGCGCGGTCTTCTTCGATATCGACGCGATCTCCGACCCGGCGACAGACCTTCCCCACATGCTTCCAACACCAGAGGTATTCGCGTCGGCAGCCGGAGCCCTGGGCCTTTCCCGGGAATCTGAAATCGTCGTCTATGACAGCTTCGGTGTGCGGTCCGCCGCCCGGGTCTGGTGGACGCTCCGGGCCATGGGCTATCTGCAGGTCCAGGTGCTCGACGGTGGCCTCAGGGCCTGGCGGGCCGCTGGCCTGCCCCTGGAGACTGGACTGCACCGGGCGCCCCACGCCGTGGGGGTCAGTCCGGAGACGCGGCCGGAAACAGTCCGCAGCCAGTCCCAGGTCGCCTCCGCCCTCGAGACCGGTTCGGCTCAGGTCGTCGATGCGCGCAGCGCGCCCAGGTTTCGCGGTGAAGCCCCGGAGCCTCGGCCAGGGCTGAGGTCCGGGCACATGCCTGGGGCCCTCAACCTGCCCTTTGACCGCCTGCTTACGGCCGAAGGCCACCTGAAGTCCCCGGAGGAGATCGCGGCGGCCTTCGAGGCGGCGGGTGTCGACCCCGCCCGGCCCGTGATCGCCACCTGCGGCTCAGGCGTAACGGCGTCGGTCCTGGTCCTTGCCCTTGAGGTCCTGGGCACCCAGGCGGCTGTCTACGACGGTTCCTGGGCGGAATGGGGCGGTGCCTTGGGCGGCGACGTCGTCACGGGGGATGCATGAAGCCGGCGAGCCGCCTCGTTCATCCGCCCAAACCGGGGGCCCAACCGACTGCGACAGTGAACCCGCTTATCCAGAAGGGCTCGACCGTCCTGCTCCCCGACGCCAGGGCCCTCTACGATGATGACGCCTTTGTCACCTATGGGCGCAGTGGCCTGGCCTCGCACGAGGCCCTGAAGAGCGCCCTTTGCGACCTTGAGCGCGCCGAAGCCGTCGAGCTCTATCCCAGCGGTGTCGCCGCTGTCGCCGGTGCCCTGCTCGCCGTGCTCAAGGCTGGCGACGAACTCCTGATGACCGATACGGCCTACAAGCCGACCCGGCGGTTCTGCGACCGCACACTTGCCCGGTTTGGGGTCACGACCCGATACTATGACCCCACCCTTTCACCGCCTGAGGTCGAGGCGCTGATGGGACCGAGGACCCGGCTGATCTTCCTCGAAAGCCCCGGCTCGCTCAGTTTCGAAATGCAGGATGTGCCCACCCTGGCCGCCATCGCGCGCCGTCGTGGGATCCTGAGCCTGATCGATAACACCTGGGGTGCGGGCCATGTGCTGAAGCCGCTGGACCTTGGCGTCGACATTTCGATCCAGGCCCTCACCAAATATGTTGGCGGGCATTCCGACAGTTTCATGGGCTCGGCGGCGGCCCGGGATCCGGATATCGCCGCCCGGCTGAAGGCCGGAGTGACAGACCTGGGCTGGTCGGTGGCGGCCGAAGACGCCTATGCCATGCTCAGGGGCCTGCGCACCCTCGACGTGCGCCTCCGCCGGCATGAAGCGACAGGGCTGGCCCTCGCAAGCTGGCTGGAGGCCCGGCCTGAGGTGCTCCAGGTCCTCCATCCTGCCCTACCCGGCGCGCCGGGCCACGACCTCTGGAAGCGGGACTATTCCGGTGCCTGCGGTCTCTTCGCCCTCGTCTTGAAGCCCGCGCAGGCCGGCGCGACCGCCGCCTTCCTCGACGCCCTCCAGGTGTTCGGGCTAGGCTTTTCCTGGGGGGGCTTCGAAAGCCTCGCCATAGACTGTGACCCACAGCTCGAGGTCCGGCAGTTCCGGCGCGACTATGGCGGTGCCCTTGTCCGCCTTCATGCCGGGCTTGAGGATGTCGAGGACCTCATCGCCGACCTGGAGTCGGGCCTAGAGGCCTGGCGTCGCCTGGCGGCCTAACTCCCCGGTCGGGACAGCCGGCTCATGAGCAAGGCCGCGCGGCGCGTCTGGCGGCGCATGGCCGGGATGTCCATGGTCTCCCCGGGGGCGTGTGCGCCCTCCCCTCCCGCACCGAGACCGACAAGCCCATCGACAATGCCGGAGACGAAGGCGATGTCCCCGGCGCCCCGCTTGAGCGGATCGAGCTCTGCCATTTCCGGATAACCGAGATCCCGGTTCACGCCGTTGAGCTGTGCGAGTAGCCGCCTTGATCCCTCCGTCGGGGGCATGGCGGGATAGCCTTCGGTAAACTCCAGACTGGCCCGGGCACCTGGCAGGCTCATCTGGACGATGCTCCCCATCTTCGCTTTCAGCCTTTCGGTCTGTGCGTTCGAGAGGGTCCGAAGGTCACCGATGGCCAGGGCCTCGGCGGCGATGATGTTGGACTTGCCAGAGGCCTTGCCCCCTGTCGCGGTGGCGTTGAGGTCGGCGTTGGCACCCCCAAGCACAAGACCAACGCTGTAGGTGGCGTTCGGTTCCCGCAAGTCCTCGCGGAACGCGTCCAGGATTCTCGTAAGTTCGAAGATCGCGCCATATCCGGCGGCGTCCGAGAAGATCCCCGAGGAATGACCTGGCTTGGCCTTGACCCTCAGGGTCCAGGTGCTTGATGACCTTCGGGCGATGGACCCCATGTCGGCTCCATTCTCGGTCGCGAGGCCCTCGAAATCCAGGGCGAGATCGGACCGCTGGGCGGCTTCGACCAGATCGCGACGCGCGATCGTCGTCGGCTTTCCCATGCGCTCCTCGTCACCGGTCAGGACGACCGTGATGTCAGCATCCTTGAGGGTCCCGGCTGTCTTCATCGCCTGCAGGGCGCCAAGCATGATGACGATCCCGCCCTTCATGTCGTTGACCCCGGGCCCGGTCACGGTGTTCCCGGCGCGGACATAGCCCTTGAAGGGGCTGTCGGGCTCAAACACCGTATCCAGGTGTCCGATCAGCAGCATCCGCCGGCCCTTGCCCGATCCGGTGTGGGTCGCGATGAGGTGTCCCGCCCGGCCCGCGTCGGCCATGGGGCTCCAGCGCACCTCGAAGCCAAGGGCCCGGAACTCAGGCTCCAGACGCCGGCTGACGGCCTCCACCCCTGCGAAGTTCATGGTGCCCGAGTTGATCGCTACCAGCTGCTCCAGCAGACCCAACTGGGCGTCCTGGGAGGCATCCACGGCGGCGACCATCCGCCTCTCGGCCCCGGACAGCCCTGCGGCATATGCGGTCCCAGAAAAAGCGAGAGCGCAGGCGGCGAGGCAGGCGGCGCGTTTGAGCATGACGGGCTCCGGTCGAACGGTGATGGTCAGCTTGGCCCAGGGTCCCGGTCCTGCGCAACCCCGGGCTTGATTGGCGCTGCGTCATCCGCGCATTGTGGCTCGGTCATTCCCGGGAGAGCGTCATGGGTCCTTACAAGCTTCTGATCGACGGCAAGCTGGTGGATGGCGATGCCGTCATGCCAGTGATCAATCCGGCCACGGAAGAGGTGCTGGTGGAGTGTCCCCGCGCTTCGAAGGCCCAGCTCGACCAGGCTGTGGCGGCCGCCAAACGGGCCTTTCCCGCCTGGGCCGCCACCTCCATGGACGACCGTCGAAAGGCCCTGCTGGCCATGGCCGACGCCATCCAGGGTGATCTGGAGACCCTGTCTCGCACCCTCGTGCAGGAACAGGGAAAGCCTCTTCAGGACGCCATGGGCGAGGTCTTTGGCGCGGCTGCCTTCTTCCGCTATTTCGCCAGCCTCGACCTGCCCGAGAAAGTGATCGAGGACTCCGATACGCGGAAGGTGATCTCCCGCCGCCGTCCCCTGGGCGTGGTGGGTGCCATCGTGCCCTGGAACTTCCCGATCATCCTGATGGCCTTCAAGGTTCCAGCGGCCCTGCTGGCCGGCAATACCGTCATCCTGAAGCCGGCGGCCACCACCCCGCTTACCACCCTGCGGATTGGCGAGCTGGTGAAGGACCTCCTGCCCCCCGGCGTCCTGAACGTGATTTCGGACGCCAATGATCTCGGCACCGCCATCACGGCGCATCCGGACATCCGCAAGGTCTCCTTCACGGGTTCCACCGAGACCGGCAAGAAGGTCATGGCGGGCGCCGCAGAGGCCCTGAAGCGGGTTACCCTCGAACTCGGTGGCAATGATGCGGCCATCGTCCTCGGCGACGTGGACCCCAAGGAAGCCGCGCCCAAGATCTTCGGGGCCGCTTTCCAGAACTCCGGTCAGGTCTGCATCGCCGTGAAGCGGGCCTATGTCCACGAGAGCATCTACGACGCCATGTGCGACGAACTGGCCAGGCTGGCCGACGCCGCCGTGATGGGCGATGGCCTGCAGCAGGGCGTCACGATCGGTCCGCTCCAGAACAAGAGCCAGTTCGAGAAGGTCCTGGGCCTGATCGAGGACGCCAAGACCCAGGGCAAGGTCATCGCCGGCGGTAGCCGTGCCGAGGGCAAGGGCTATTTCATCCGACCGACCATCGTCCGGGACATCGAGGACGGCACCCGTCTGGTGGACGAGGAGCAGTTCGGTCCCGTCCTGCCGGTCATCAAGATCAAGGACGGCGAGGACGCCGTGCGCCGGGCCAATGCATCCGACTACGGCCTGGGCGGTTCCATCTGGTCCAAGGACCTGGACAGGGCCCTCGACCTGGCTGGGCGCATGGACACGGGCACTGTTTGGATCAACAAGCATGCTGAGCTGGCGCCCAACATCCCGTTCGGCGGCGCCAAGTTCTCGGGCGTTGGTAATGAACTGGGCGAGGAGGGCCTCGCCGAGTTCACCCAACAGCACGTCATCAACATGGCCAAGGCCTGATCCGCCACCACGGGCGGACAGCCAGGGAGTAGACACCATGAAGCGCATTTCGGCCGTCGCCGGGCTCCTGGCCCTGGCGGCCTGCTCGGGGCCCCAGGGCGCTGCGAACCCCGCCGCCGCACCAAAGTACGACACCTCCCTGCCCATGAACGAGTTCATGCTGCATGTGGTTCACCCTGCCTCCCAGGTCTACTGGCGGGGCTCCGGGATCGAGCTCACCATGGCGGGCGAAAGAGATCTGTCCCCCAAGGATGAGGCGGGATGGGAGGCTTTGGTCACGGCGGCCTCCACCGTGGCAGAGGCCGGAAACGCCCTGCAGCTTCCCGGCCGCGCCCGTGCGCCGGAGGCGGACTGGAACCGGAT
>JBMOEP010000066.1:0-8643 GCA_049314675.1 Phenylobacterium sp. | reverse complement strand
GGCTTCGCGGTACCCTGCTTGAAGGTCCGGCGGTGCCCAATCCTGTTTCATTCGCTGACGTCAAGGCGCTCGCGGGCCTCCGGGTTCCTGGCCATAGGTCAGATGGTAACCGCCGGGGACCCCCCTCGGGAGGATTGGCGGCCCCTGTCACGAAGAAGGTCAGGGTGGTTCGCGCCTTCGTCCAAGGCGGGCCGGTAACGCAAGATTAACTATAAAGTCAGAGCCTGCCCTAAGGCCCCAAGGGAGTCTTTATGGCGGTTGTCGACCCTAGGTCAGGATTCGTCTCGCTGGTCGCTGGCGCGAGCTCATCCCGCCTGCCTGTGGCGGTGCCGACCCTTCCCACTGCTGACGAGGTCCTGCCCTACCTCCGGCGGATTGATGCTTCGGGCTGGTATTCCAACTTCGGCCCTCTCGTCCAGGAACTCGAGGCCCGCCTCGCCAGTCGCTTCGCCCATCCGACCGAGGTTGTCACAGTCGCCAACGGCACGCTCGGCCTGACACTCGCCCTTCAGGCCCTTGACCTGCCTCGAGGCGGCCTCTGTGCCATCCCGTCCTGGACCTTCGTCGCTACAGCCCATGCGGTGCGAATGGCGGGACTGACACCCTGGTTCGTTGACGTTGAGCCCGAGGGCGGGCAGCTCACGCCAGACCTCCTTTCCGAGGCTCTCCCCCGGGCACCCGGTCCCGTTGTGGCGGCCATGCCGGTCTCGGTCATGGGTCGCCCGGTGTCGGTCGAGTCCTGGGTCGCCTTTCGGGAGGCCACCGGCTTGCCCGTCATTCTCGACGCCGCCGCAGGATTTGACGCGGTCCACGACGCGACGGTCCCGGTCATGGTCAGCCTGCACGCCACCAAGGCCCTTGGGATCGGCGAGGGCGCCTTCCTCGCCACGCGGGATCCCGTACTGGCCCGGCGATGGCGCGCCCTGACGAACTTTGCCTTCATGGGCGACCGCACCGCCCGGTTTCCTGCGACCAACGCCAAGCTCAGTGAATACGCGGCGGCCGTGGGTCTCGCCGCCCTCGAAATCTGGCCGGATACCCGCAACCGGTACATCGCTGCAGCGCGCCGGCTTCGGATCGCCCTGTCTGACAAACCGCGGGTATGCTTTCAGCCCGGCTGGGGCCTGGACTGGATTTCCAGCACCTGCCTCGTCTCTCTTCCGGACGGCTCCGCCCACGAAGTTGAGGCGGCCTTGGCCAGGGCCGAGGTCGAAACTCGACGCTGGTGGGGTCAGGGGTGTCACGCCGCCCCCGCCTTCGCCGACTGTCCTGCGGACCGCCTGGCGGCGACCCGCCAGCTTGCGGACTCCAGTCTGGGCTTACCGTTCTTCGCCCACATGCAACCCGAACATATCAACCGTGTCGCCCGCGCCTTGAAGCTGGCGCTGAATTCGCCCGTTAGGGAAGGGACTCCCACCTGATGCTTGAAGACCTGCTGCTCGAAGGCGCCCAGCCCAACTACGCCGACAATATCCGCGCCATCGCGGCCCGCTGGGAGGCGCTCATTCCCCCTGCCCGCCTTCGCGACCTGGAGTCCGGGGACCTTCAGGCGGGGATCGTGTCGATCCTCGAGTCCGAAGATCTCACGGATGACGTGATCCTGACCGTCGCCGGTGACCTGGCGGCCCTGTCCTGGTGGCGGGGTCCGCCGCTCCGGGACGACCATCGCGCCCGGCTCAACGCCCTGACCCGCGCGCGCCTGACCCGGCTTGCCGATAGCCTCGAAATGGCGCCCCGGAAACTCCCCAGAAGTCAGCTCCGCCGATCCCACGTCCTGCTTGTGGGCAATCTCCTGGATCCGCTTCATTCGCCCTCAGGCGGCGCCATCGACTATGCGGCGGCGCTCGCCTCTGATACCGCGGTAAGCCGGGTCGAGATCGTGCACTCGGGCGAAGTCCTTCCTGCCATGCGGACCTACATCGAGGCCCGACTTGGCGGTTTTCCAGCTTCACGCGGCGTCGCTTTGGTCTCCACAAGGGACAATCCGGACTTCCTGGCGGATATCCTCAGCAGGGGCCCCTGCACCTTCCATGTCTGGTGTGAGCCGGCCTTGTCCCCCGCCATCAGCCTCGTCAGCCGGCTTGGCCCGACTCTGATGTTCACCTGCGCCGACGAGGCACCCGTCCAGTTCGCGGACGTCTACTGGTACTTTCAGTCAGAGGCGCACATTGAGAAGATTTGGAAGGCCCATGCCGCGCCCCAGGAATTCATCGATCGTTATGTCCGGATTCTGGCGCTGCCCAGCCCGGAGCCCCGCCCCCTAGAGCCGATGTCGAGGGCCTCAATTGGGCTGCCGGAGGACGCCTTTGTCATCGCTACCGTCGGGAACCGACTCGGCGTCGAGATGGACGAGGCCTACATCACCGGCATCGAGCTGGCGCTAAGATCTCAGCCCAAAGCCGTCTGGATGGTTGTTGGCGGTCTTCCCGACTACCTCCTGGGTGCCTTCGAACAGGTCCTTGGGGACCGGTTCTTGCATGTCCCCTTCTCCCGGGAACTCGATCGCCTCATGACGACGGTCGATCTCTTTGCAAATCCCTTTCGTGCAGGGGGCGGAAACAGCGCCAACATCGCTGTGGGTGCAGGCGCGGCTGTTCTTTCCCTTTCACGGGGCGACGTCTCGTCCCTGGTCCCCGACTGTTTCATTGCCTCGGATCCGGAAGAGTACTTCCGCTACCTCGGCTTCCTCATGGATTCGCCGGAACTCCTTGCGGCGGTCAAGGCCGAGCAGGGCCAGCACAACGCCCGCATGCGCGACCAGGGTCTGTTCCTGAAAGAAATCCAGGGCCTGGTCCGGCTTGCGGCCGACCGCTACGAGGCCCGGGGCTACGGTGCCCCTCTGTTTGCGACCGTCTTCGCGCCCCCGACCCCGCTGGCGCAGGCCGGCTGAGAGACGATTGCGACGCCCCCGGGCTCGCCGGGGGCGCAGGAACCTACCTCAGAGGGCGAAGGTGAAACCGCCGTTCACCGGATAGACCTGGCCGGTGATCCAGCTCGAGGCGTCTGACGAGAGGAAGAGCACCATGTTGGCCACGTCGTCCGGGCGGCCGGGCCGGCGGATGATGTACTTCTCCATCTGCCGCTTCAGGCGCTCGGGGTCGCCGTTCAGGGTCCGCTCAACGGCCGGGGTGTCGGTCAGGGCGATGGCCACGGAATTGGCCGTGATCCCATTGCGACCCAGGGTCCGGGCCACTGAGCGCATGAAGCCCGCCGCGCCCGCCTTACCGGCCGCGTAGATCTCCATGTTGGCGTCGCCCCAGCGGCTGGCGTCGGAGATGATGGTCACGATCCGCCCTGGCGCCTGGCGTTCGATCATGCCCGGGATCACCGCGCCGGTGCAGTTGATGACGCCATACAGGTTGACCCCCAGGAAGGTCTGCCAGACCTCGGGCCCCGTTTCCCAGAAGGGCAGGCGGGCGTCCGCCGACGGCGTCGCCCCGGCATTGCCGGCGTTGTTCACCAGGACGCCGATGGTGCCCAGGTCCGAGTTGGCCTTGGCCACCATGTCCTGCACGGCCGCCTGGTTGGAGACGTCGCACTGAAGGGCGAGGGCCTTGCCCCCGGCGGCGCGGACCTCCTCGGCCACGGCTTCTGCGCGCTCGAGCACGAAGTCGTTCACCACCACGCCGCCGCTGTTTGCCGCCCCGCCCAGGTGAAGGGCGATCTGCCGCCCCACGCCCTGGCCAGCGCCCGTCACCAGGGCCACGCGGCCCCCAAGGTCCAGAATATCCGTCATCTTGTCTCCTCCCTCGCTTCAGCGGGTTCCCCCCCATCCTAGATCGGCTTTCCGCCGAAGGGGAAACCGGAATTTCAGGGCGGGTCAGGGCGTTGGCCAGCGGCGGCCGATCTCGATCAGCGGCTCGATCACGTCGAGGGCCAGGATCCACTCCAGGGGCAGGCCAAAGAGGCCCTCCTCCGCCCCCCGGAGGTTGCCCGCGATGGCGGCGGTGGAGTCGGAGTCGCCGTCATGGTTGGCGGCGATCCTCAGGGTGTCGACGAGGTCCTCGCCACGCAGGGCTGCGAACATGGCGATGGCCAGGGCCTCGTGACCGGTCCAGCCCTCGCCCAGCCGGCGGATGGCCTCGGCGTCGGAGATGCGCTCCCGCCCGGATAGGTCGACCGCCCGGTCCAGGACCTCCAGGGTTTCTTCCGCCCCCTCCTGGCGGGCCAGCAGCTGCCGGACCTCCCCCCAGGACGCCTCCAGGCCGTCCCCGACCATCAGGTGCGCCACAAGGGCCGCAAGCACACCGGCGGGCAGGTATCCGGAAGGATGGCCGTGGGTCAGGGCGGCGCCCCGGACGCCGAGGTCGAAGGCGGCCTGCGGCGCTATGCCGGGGAGAAGGCCCGCAGGGGCTGCCCGCATTACCCCGCCGCAGCCCTTGGAGTCGTTGATCGGGCGGACCAGGTCTCCCCGGCCCCCGGCCCTCAGGGCGGACAGGCAGGTGTTGCCCGGCGCCCGGCGCGCCCAGAGGGAGGGATGGGCGAGGAGGCCCTGGCGGCCGGGCCGGAAGACGCCCTCCTGGGTCTCCAGCCAGTCCAGGAAGGCCTTCCGCTGGGCGGCCGTCCTCTCCTCGAGGGTGGTGTCCTCGGCCTCGATCAGGCCCTGGGCCGCGAACAGGGTCATCTGGGTGTCGTCGCTGACCACAAGACGACCCGACGTGTCCATCTGCGGCTCCAGGATCCCGGCGTCGCCGAACCGGCGGGTGATGTCCGGCATCCGCAGGAATTCCACAGCATAGCCCAGGGCGTCGCCTACCGCGCCGGCGGCCAGGCAGGCGAGGCGCCGGGAGGTGCGTTCCGGGTCCTCCGGAACCGGCTGGACGGCCAGAACATGCTCGAGCTGGGGCTTCGTCTCCACCGCGCCCTCCCGGGCCGCGCGGACCCGGCGCAGGGCGGCCTCGGCGGGCTCGCCGAGCTCTGTCAGGAGCCGGCAGGCCACCAGGCCCGTTCGCCCCCGCCCGCCGCGACAGTGGACCAGGACCCGTCCCCCCCGGGACAAGAGGTCACGCAGTTCCGCGCCGGCGAAGGTCCAGGCCCTTTCGAACCGCGGGCCCGGGGCGTTCAGGTCGCGGATCGGAAGGTGCCGCCATTCCAGGCCGGCGGCCTGGACCTGCTCTCCCAGCCGGGGCGTCTGGAGGATCGTGAACTCCTCGGCCCCGATCAGGGTGACGACCACGGTCGGACGCCAGGCGGCGATCACGGCCAGGTCCGCCTCCAGGTCCCGGTCCCAGCTGTCCCCGAAGACGCTCGGCCCCTTCTTGCCCGGCGAAAACGTCATGCCGATGCAGCCGGCACCCGCGCTGACCGTGTCAATTCGCAGGGGATGGGACAGGCTGGTTCGGCTCAAGGGCGTCTCCTTCGGTTGACGGCGTGGACCACAATGATAGTGTGGAAATTACACATTCTACTTCGTGTTGTCAACACACTAAGATGACCGCTTTCACTTACGCGCATCCCCGGCCCGCCGTCGCCACCGATATCGTCATCCTGTCCCTGGAGACGGGAACCCTTCGACTGCTGCTCGTCCGCCGGGGCGCCGACCCCTTTGGCGGCTGGTGGGCCCTGCCCGGGGGCTTCCTGCAGGAGACCGAGGACCTCGACGCCTGTGCCCGCCGGGAGACGGAGGAGGAGACGGGGGTCCGCCCGGGCCGGATCCTGCAGTTCGCCAACTTCAGCCATCCCGACCGGGATCCCCGCGGCCGTGTGATCTCCGTCGCCTACCTCGCCCTGGTTCCCGCCGGTGAGGTCCGCCTGCAGGCGGGCACGGACGCTGCCGAGGCCGTCTGGCGGAACCTTTCCGAGGTCGGGACCCTGGCCTTCGATCATGACGACATTCTGGCCGCCGCCCTTTCCCGTCTCGCAACCGAGGTCCGGGCGGATCCCGGCTTCCTCCTGCCCCTCCTGCCGCCCGCCTTTACCCTGGCCCGGCTCCAGGCGGCCTACGAAGCCGCCATCGGCAGGACTGTCGACAAACGCAACTTCCGCAAGCTCGTCGAGGAGTCCGGGAGCCTGCGCGCCCTCGACGATTTCGAGCGGGGCCCGCACCGCCCGGCGCGGCTTTATGCACCGCGCTGACGCGCCGGGATCGAGAGGGGCAGGATCGAGACTGAAGGGCGCGGTCAGTCCATCAGCCTCTGCATGAGGTAGGTGTATTCCAGGGCCTGGCGCAGGGCCCTCTCGTTGAGGTTGGCGGCGGCGGCATGACCGCCGTCGATATTCTCGTAGTAGATGTAGTCGTACCCCAGCTCCTTCAGCCGGGCCGCCGCCTTGCGCGCATGGGCCGGGTGGACGCGGTCGTCCTTGGTCGAGGTCTCGATGAAGACCTGCGGATAGGGCTGGCCCGCCTTCAGGTTCTGGTACGGGGAATAGCTCAGCAGCATGTCCCGCTCCGCCGGAATGGCCGGGTCGCCGTACTCGCCCACCCAGGAGGCGCCGGCGCCGATCTGCGTGTAGCGGATCATGTCGAACAGGGGCACCTGGATGACCACGGCGTTGTACAGCTCGGGACGCTTCGTCAGGGCCACGCCCATCAGCAGGCCGCCGTTCGAGCCGCCCATGATCCCGAGGCGCCGGGGTGAAGTGTAGCCCCGACGGATCAGGTCCTCGGAGACTGCGAAGAAGTCCTCATAGACCCGCATGCGGTCCAGCTTCAGGCCGGCATTGTGCCAGCGCGGCCCGAACTCTCCCCCGCCCCGGATGTTGGCGACGACATAGATCCCGCCCTTCTCGAGCCAGAGCTTTCCGGAGGTGGCAGCGTAGGCGAGGGTCTGGCTGACCAGGAAGCCGCCGTAGGCGTAGAGCAGGGTCGGGTTGGAGCCGTCCATCGGCGCATCCTTCCGGCGCACCACGGAATAGGGAATCCGCGTGCCGTCCTTCGACACCGCCCAGTTCTGCTCTGCGACCAGGTTCGAGGCGTCGAACCGGGGCGGCAGGCTGCGCAGGCGTGCGGTCGCCCCCGTCCCGGCGTCTGCCAGCCACTGGCTGGTGGGGGACAGGTAGCTCGACGCGCTCACCAGGATCTGGTCGCTGTCCTCCGACGTCGAGGTCAGGGTCAGGGTCGAGTCCGCCGGCAGGGACAGGGTCTCGGAGGTCCAGGCCCCCCCTGTCCGCTTCAGGCTGCGGACCTGGCCGCGGACAGTGTCCAACAGGCCGATGACCAGCCGCTCCCGGGTCGATGCGACCTGCTCCACGCTCTGGCTCTCCGTCGGGCGCAGGACGAGGTCTGGCTTCAGGGCCCCAGGCGCCGCGCGGACCGCGGCCAGGTCGAAGTCCACCAGGTCTCCGGTCTTCATGCCGGCCTCCGGCCAGTCGGCCTCAAGGGTGACCATGAGCCGGCCCGAGACGAGGGCCTGTACGGTCGACCGGAGCGGCAGGGCCAGCTTCACGGCCCGGTCTCCCTCCAGCAGGTGATGCTCGGCGCTGAAGGTGTCGAGGGGCCGGGCCAGGATAACGGCCTCGACCCGCCCTCGGGCATCACGGAAGACCTGCCCGCTCACGCCATAGCCGCCGTCGCTGGGATCCCCGCGGAACACCTCCCGGGCCTGGGCGAGGGTCTGCCCGCGCTTCAGCACGCGGGCGACATAGGGATAGCCGGAGACGGTGCTTTCCGAGGCCGACAGGGCCGTCACGACCAGCAGGGTATCGCGATCGATCCAGTCGAACCGGTGCTTGCCCTCGGGCAGGCGGAAGCCACCCTCGACGAACCGGCCAGCCTGGGTGTCGTACTCGCGAACGCTCGCGGCATCCTTGCCGCCATTGGACAGGCTGACCAGACAGAGCCGGTCATCAGGGGCCAGGCAGCCGGCACCGGCGAAGACCCAGTTCGCCGACTCTGCCTTGGCCAGGGCGTCGACGTCCAGGAGGGTGCGCCAGGCCGGGGCACCCGACCGGTAGCTCGCCAGGTCGGTCTCCCGCCACAGTCCTCGGACGTGGGTCCGGTCCTGCCAGAAGTCCCGGAGCCTGTCTCCGCCCGCGAAGGCGACCCCGGGGATCCGGTCGGCCGCCGTCGCAATGGCCTGGGCTTCCGCGTAGAGGCCCGGATAGCGGGGGTCATTCTGCAGGCGGGGCAGGGACCGGGCGTTCTCGGCCTTGGCCCAGTCCAGGGCCCGCGGGCCCTCGATCTCTTCCATCCAGGTGAAGGGGTCTTCGGCGGCTTGGGCTTCAGTCATGGCAAGGGTCCCCAGGAGGAGTGTCGCCGCCAGGGCGGCCAGGCGAAAGGCGTTCCGCATCATCGCGTCTCCGGGCAGGGGCGGTCCGCTGCAGAGGGCCCTGCCGCGCCGCCCATGCTGTGCTAGCCTCCCCACCCTCCGGGCGAAAGTCCCGCGTGGGAGGAATCCGCAATGTTCAACCGAAGCCTGATCCTTGCGGCGGCGGCGGGCGCAAGCCTTGCGTCGGCGCCCGTCCTGGCGGCACCCACCCCGCCGAACATCATCGTCATCCTTGCTGACGACCTGGGCTATGGCGACACGGGCGCCTACGGATCGCCGAGGGTGAAGACCCCCAACATCGACGCCCTGGCCCGGGACGGGGTGAGGTTCACCCAGGGCTACGTGGCCCATCCGGTCTGCGCGCCCTCCCGGGCCGCCCTCCTGACGGGCCGCTACCAGACCCGCTTCGGCTTCGAGTTCAACCCGGTCGGCCGGG
>JBMOEP010000065.1:0-8676 GCA_049314675.1 Phenylobacterium sp. | reverse complement strand
CCCCTGCTCGGCGCGATCAGCGGACCCTCCGTGGCGCGGGGGGTCTCCTTCCTCAAGGACCGGCTGGGCCAAGCGGTCTTCTCCGCCGATGTCACCCTGGTGGATGACCCCCACCTCGCCAGGGGCCTGGGCTCTGCGCCCTTCGATGACGAAGGCGCCGTCAACCAGCGCATGGCCCTGATCGAGGCCGGCGTCCTGACCACCTGGCTGCACAACGCCGCCTCGGCGCGCCAGCTGGGCATGGCCCTGACCGGCCATGCCTCCCGGGGCGCCGCCGGACCCTCGGGCGTCGGCACCAGCAACCTGACCCTGCAACCAGGAACCCAGGATCTGGCGGGCCTGATGTCCGACGCCGGCACCGGCCTGCTGGTGACCTCGATGTTCGGCCCCTCGCTCAACGCCAACACCGGCGACTGGTCCGTCGGGTGCTCGGGCTTCTGGTTCGAGAACGGGGAGATCGCCTACCCGGTCTCGGAGATCACCGTTGCCGGAAGCCTGCCCGATATCTACGCCCGCCTCGTGCCGGGCGCGGACCTCGAGAACCGGGGCTCGGCGAATTCGCCTTCCCTGCTGGTCGACGGCCTGGCCATCGCCGGCAAGTAGCTTCGGCATGCCGGCCATCCGGGGCCGCGACGACCATCAGAGGCCTGATTTGGTGGCAACAGGGGGCCATACGCCCCCGAATGGGTCGAAATCCACTGATCCTTAACCCCGGGGGCCTTATCGCGCCCGAGATGAACGGGATCCAGGAGCCACCGAATTGCCCCATCGCCAGCTGCTTCACCTCGTCATCGGCGGGGAACTCATCGACGTGGACGCGGTCGAGTTCCGCGACCTCACCAAGATCGACCTGGTCGGCGCCTATGCCAGCTACCAGGAGGCGGTCGACGCCTGGCGGGCCAAGGCGCAGTCGACGGTGGACAACGCCCACATGCGCTACTTCATTATCCACGCCCACAAGCTGCTGAACCCCGACGAAGACGACCACGCACACTGAGCTATTCGCGGCGCAGCAGGCCCTCGGTCAGCATTCGGCCCCACATGTTGGAGCGGAAGTCGGCCTTGATGGCGGCGGGGTCGTAGGCGGGGCTTTCGACCCATTCCAGGAAGGTCTGGCCGGCCGGTTCGCCCTCGGCGAGGTAGCGTTCGAAGGTGTAGTCCAGCACCCCGGTCTTTCCCGCCTTTACGTGCAGGTACTTGAGGCTCAGCTGGGCCAGGGCCTGGCGGATCGGGACGCCTTTGCGGAAGTGCAGGTAGAGTACGCTCATGATGCCCGCACGGTCCGCACCCGACTTGCAGTGCATCAGGGCGGGATACTCGAGGCTCTCGAACAGGGCCTTGGCACCCTGCACCCTTGCCCGGCTGGGGACTTCCCGGGAGGTGATGGTAAAATCCACGAGGTTGAGGCCCAGTCGCGCGCAGGCTTCCGTCTCCAGGGCGTAGAAGCTGGCGTCAAAGCCGCCGCGAAGGTTCACCACCGTGCGGATTCCCCGGGCCTTCCAGTCTTCGAGCTGGAAGGGCCAGGGCTGGTTGGCGCGGTACAGCTCCTCGGAGACGGCGTGGGCGTTGGAGAACCTCAGCCTCAGGAAGGCATGGTCCTTCAGCAGGTAGTCGATGTAGGTCCTGCGCCGCCCCTCCGGCGTCGTGAGGTCGAAATCCGCCAAGTCGGGGCTCCTGAAGACTGGGCCCCTATCTAGGGCGCCGGCGCCGCACAGCAAAGCCCGCGACGGCCCGGCCCGGCCCGACATCTTGACTTCCCCTGCCTGAGGGCCGACGCCAGCGGAATGAGCGCCCCGGCGGAACCGAAGTTTCTTACCAGCCGCGACATCCTCGCGCGGACCTGGCGCGTCTACCTGGCGCCCCGGTGGCCCGGTCTCCTGCTCGCAGCCCTTGCGGCCGTAGTGGTGGCCGCATTCAGCGCCAAGCTTGTCCAGATCCTCGAACCCGCCATCAATGATCTCCTGGGCAAGCCCAAGCCAGGCGCCCTGCTGGTCATTCCCCTGACCATCGCCGGCCTCGCCATCGGCCGGGGCCTGGCCCAGGTGCTCCAGGCCACCCTGGTGAACCGGATCGGAAATGCGGTGGTGGGCGACGTCCAAGTCCAGCTCTTCGGGCGCCTGGTGCGGGCCGACCTGGCCCGGCTCCGGTCGCAGCACTCGGGTACCTTCGTCTCGTCCGTTCTCTATGACGCGGGCCTGATCCGGGAGGCCGCCACCGCCGGCCTGATCAACTACACCCAGCACGCCCTGACCGTGGTGGGAGCGATCAGCGTGATGGTCTCCAACGACCTCGTCCTGTCCCTGGCCCTGATCCTGGCAGTGCCCGTCGCCAGCCTGATCATGCGGCGCTACGCCAAGCGGTCGTCCCGGGCCGCCCAGGGCGCCATGGCCGAGACCTCGGCCCTGTCCACGGCCGTGATGGAGAGCCTCGACGGCGTCCGGGTGGTCAAGATCGAGAACCGTGAAGCCTTCGAGGAGGCCCGGGTCGCGGAGGTGGTGCACCGCCGCCAGGCCTTCCTGATCCGGGGTGCCAACGCCCGGGCCCGCGCCGCGCCGGCCACCGAGACCCTGATGACCCTGATCACCGCTGCGGTGATCGCCTGGGCCGGCCTGCGGTCCCAGGAAGGCGGAATGAACCCGGGTGCCTTCGTCGCCTTCATCGGCGCCCTGGCCCTGGCGTCGCAGTCCCTGCGTCAGCTGGCCAACCTGCAGACGGTCTTCGCCGAGGGCCTGTCTGCCGCCGGGCGGCTCTACGCCGCCCTGGACGTGGAGCCCGAGGTTGGCGACCGGCCGGGCGCCATCGAGACCCCCCGGGGCGAGGGCCGCGTGGCCTTCGAGGACGTCCGCTTCGCCTATGGCGAGGGCCCCGAGGTCCTGTCGGGCGTCAGCCTGACCGTGAAGCGCGGGGAGATCGTGGCCCTGGTCGGCCCCTCCGGCGGGGGAAAGTCGACCCTCCTCAACCTGATTCCGCGCTTCTACGACGTGACCGGGGGACGGGTGACCCTGGATGGCCGGGACGTCCGCGACCTGACCCTCGCCTCCCTGCGCCGGCGCATCGCCCTCGTCACCCAGGAGCCCTTCCTCTTCGACGACACCTTGAAGGCGAACATCGCCTACGCCCGGCCCGAAGCCTCCCAGGAAGAGATCGAGGCCGCCGCCAGGGCCGCTGCCGCACACGACTTCATCCTGGCCCTGCCCGAGGGCTACGACACCCAGGCCGGGGAAGCGGGACTGAGGCTCTCCGGCGGGCAAAGGCAGCGCATCGCCATCGCCCGGGCCTTCCTCAAGGATGCGCCCATCCTCCTCCTCGACGAGGCCACCAGCGCCCTCGACGCCGAGAGCGAGGCCCAGGTCCAGGCCGCCCTGTCCCGACTGATGGAGGGCCGAACCACCCTGCTCATCGCCCATAGGCTGTCGACGGTCCGCAACGCGGATCGAATCTATGTCCTCGACCAGGGGCGGATCGTCGAGGCCGGTACGCACGACGACCTTGTCGCCGCCGGCGGCCTCTATGCCCGCCTCGCCGGCGCCCCCGACCTGGAGACGGCGCCGTGAAGGGTTTTCTTCGCCGGCCCTGGGTGCAGGCGGCACTTGGCCGGATCCTGGCGGGCTATCTGATCCTCATCCGCCGCACGACCCGCTGGCGACACGAGGGCCTGGAGGGCCTCGAGCCCATGTTCGCCTCCGGCCAGGGTGCCATCGGCCTGTTCTGGCATGGCCGGATTCCAGTCTGCCTGGGCATGGCCGAGACCTGGTGGCGCAAGTCGAGCCGACGCTGCCTGGTCTCGCCCTCCTCAGATGGCGAGTTCGTGGCCCTGGCCCTGGACCATTCAGGGTTTCCCGCCATCCGGATGTCGACCGCCAAGAAGGGCGACTCGGCCAAGGCGCGGGCGGCCGTCGCCGCTTTCCGGGAGGCCGTGCAGCATGTCGCTGCGGGCGGGGTCTTGATCATCACGCCGGACGGGCCGCGGGGTCCGAACGAGGAGATTGCGCCAGGCGCCCTTCAGATCGCGCGACGGACCGGTGCTCCGATCTTCCTGACGGGCCTGGCCGTCACCCCTTCCCTGCGCCTGGCCTCCCTTTGGGACCGGGTCATGATCGCCGCCCCCTTCGGCCGGGGCGTCTGCATCTGGGAGGGTCCGTTCCACGTTCCGCCGGACGCAGACGAGGCCCTCATCGACAGCCTGCGCCTGGACTGGTCCGCCCGCATGGCGGCCTCGAGCCGCCGCGCTGAGGCAGAGCTAGGCCTGCGACCGGTTGATCCGCCGCCGGGCGGGTGAGAGACAGGGGCCATGTCTGCTTCCCGAGATCGCCCGACCGCCTCCGGGGCCCACCCTGATCATGGTGATGACCAGGGGCATGGGCATGGGCACCTGCATGAACCGGCGCACGATCATCGTCACCACGGGCACGGGCATGGAGGGCATGGGCATGGAGGGCATGGGCATCACCACGCCCCCGCCGACTTCGGTCGCGCCTTCGCCATCGGAATCGTCCTCAACGCAGGCTTTGTCGCGGTGGAGGCGGGGGTCGGTCTCGCCACCGGCTCCCTCGCCCTCCTGGCGGACGCCGGGCACAATGCGGCCGACGTCCTTTCGCTGATCCTCGCCTGGGCGGCGACCCTCCTGGCCCGCCGCGGCCCCAAGGGTCGGCATACCTACGGCATGGGCAAGGCCACCATCATGGCCTCGGTCACGAATGGCGTCCTGCTGGTCGCCGCGGTCGGTGCCATCGGCTGGGAGGCTGTGCAGAGGCTCCTGTCCCCCGGCGCGGTAGCGCCCGGACCGGTGATGATCACGGCGGCCATCGGCGTGGTCATAAACACCGCCACGGCCCTCCTCTTCATGCGCGGCCAGCATGACCTGAACGTCCGGGGCGCCTTTCTCCACATGATGGCCGACGCCGGGGTCTCGGCTGCCGTCGTGATCGGCGCCGGTCTGATGCTGCTCACCGGAGGCCTGCAGTGGCTCGACCCGGTCCTCAGCCTGGGAATCGTCGCGGTTATCCTCGCCGGGGCCTGGGGCCTGCTGAAGGAGTCCGCGGCCATGGCCCTGGATGCTGCCCCACCGGGCATAGATCCGGCCGAGGTCCGGGCCTTCCTGGCCTCACGGCCGGGAGTCGCCGAAGTCCATGACCTCCACATCTGGTCCCTGTCGACGACCCGGGTCGCCCTCACCGCCCACCTGGTCCGTCCGGCGGGCGAAGATCCGGACGCCTTCCTGTCCGAGACCAGCCAGGCCCTCGCCGGGACCTTCGGGATCCATCACGCCACCCTGCAGGTCGAGACCGGCGCCCTGGACTGCCACCTGGCGCCGGACGCGGTCGTGTGACCCTTCCCCTCACCCTCTATGGCCTCGCCACCGGGCTGGCCTCCCCCCTGGTCCCGGCCCTCCTGGCGCGGCGGGCAAGGGCGGGGCGGGAAGACCCCGAGCGGATCGGAGAGCGGCTTGGGCGAACCTCACGGCCAAGGCCCAAAGGCCCTCTCGTCTGGCTGCACGGGGTCAGCGTCGGCGAAACCCTTTCCCTGCTGGCCCTTGTGGAGGCCCTGGTGGACCTTCGACCCGATCTCACCCTCCTGGTGACTTCGGGCACGCGGACTTCCGCCGACCTGCTGGCGCGGCGACTGCCAGCCGGCGTCCTGCACCAGTACGCGCCGGTGGACACGCCCGGCGCGACCCGGCGATTCCTCGATCACTGGCAGCCGGACGCCGGGATTTTCGCCGAGAGTGAGCTCTGGCCCAACCTCATCGAAGGTGCCCGAAGGCGGGGCGTCCGCCTCGCCCTGGTCTCCGCCCGGATCACCAAGGCCACGGCCCGGTCCTGGTCGCGGGTGCCCCGCACCGCGCGGCGGCTCCTGTCCGCCTTCGAGATCCTCCTGCCCCAGGACCCGGCTTCGGCGGACCGCCTGTCGGCCCTCGGCGGGGCCTGCGGCCAAATCCTCAACCTGAAGCGGGCAGGATCGCCCCTGCCCTTCGACCCTCAGGCCCTCGAGGGGTTGAGGAGGGCAGCGGCGGGCCGGCCCGTCATCCTGGCCGCCAGCACACATCCAACCGAGGAGGACCTCATCGCCCAGGCCGCCGAAGGCCTCGGTGCCCTCCTGGTGATCGCGCCCCGCCACCCGGAGCGCGGCGAGGCCATCGCGCGGGACCTCGGCGCCCCCCGCCGGGCCCTAGGCCAGGTCCCCGGCCCGGAAGACGCCATCTGGGTCGCAGACACCCTGGGCGAGATGGGCCTGCTCTTCCGCTTCGCTGACGTCGCCGTCATGGGCGGTAGCTTTCCTGGGGGGATCGGCGGTCACAACCCGCTGGAGCCGGCCCGGCTGGGCACGCCTTTGATCACGGGTCCAGACATCGCCAACTCCGCAGACGTCTACGCCGAGATGCTCGATGAGGTGTGCGCCCTCCTGGCCCGGGACGGCACCGACCTGCGCCGCAAGCTCGCCGGCCTCGTTGGCGACCCGGTCCTGCGCCGGCGGATGCGTGAGGCCGCCCTCGCCTACGCCGGTCGACAGGGTCAGGCCCTCGAGATAACCCTGGAGGCGATCGCCTCCCTGCTCCCACCGCGCGAAGGCAAGGGAGGGGAGGCATGAAGCTCCCGACGCCGCGCTGGTGGTATTTGCGGGAGGGTCGACCCGGCCCCCTGCTGCACTTCCTCCTGAAGCCCCTGTCCTGGATCTGGACGGCTGCGGGTGCCCGCAGGCTCGCCCGTGGGCGGCCCGTCGACCCTGGCGTCCCCGTGATCTGCGTCGGCAACCTCACCCTCGGCGGAGTCGGCAAGACCCCCGTGGTCGCAGCCCTGGCGAGGCGGCTGGCACAGTCCGGACGGCGGCCCGCCATCCTGTCCCGGGGCTATGGCGGGTCACTGGCCGGTCCGGTGCAGGTCGACCCCGCCCACCACGCGGCCGGTGACGTGGGTGACGAGCCCCTGATGCTGGCGTCCGCCCTGCCCGGCATCGCCGTCTGGGTGTCCCGGGACCGGGCGGCGGGCGCCCTGGCGGCGGCCCGGGGTGGCGCGGACGTCATCCTGATGGACGATGGCCACCAGAACCCCTCCGTCCGCAAGACCCTGTCCCTGGTGGTCTGCGACGGCGAGACGCGGGACGGGGAATGGCCCCTCGGGGACGGCGGCGTCTTCCCCTCCGGCCCGCTCCGCGAGCCCCTGGCGGCAGGTCTGTCGAGGGCCGACGCCGTGATCCTGCTGATGCCTGCAGACCTCGCGGGCCCCGATCCTGAACTGGTGGCGGCCCTGTCGGGTCCACCCCTCCTCACAGCGCGCCTGGCGCCCGAAGGCCCACCCCCCGCAGGCCGGCAGGTCGGCTTTGCAGGGATCGGGAAGCCCTGGAAGGTGGAAAGGGCCCTGCGGGCGGCGGGATGCGACCTGGCCGATTTCGCCGCCTTTCCGGACCACGCGCCCTGGACGCCCGCGCGCCTGCGGGCCCTGGAGTCCCTTGCCGCCGCCCATGGGGCCGGTCTGGTGACCACGTCGAAGGACTGGGTCCGCCTGCCACCGGACTGGCGGGGCCGGGTCACGCCCTGGCCGGTCGCGGTGGGCTTTGACTCTCCCGCCGACCTCGACGCCCTCCTGGCCCGGCTACCGCCAGGCTGAAGCGGTTCAGGCGCCCGCGCGCTGGGCGAAGTGCCAGGCCGCAGTAGCCAACTGCGGCACGCGCTCTTCCATGGCGGCGGCCTGGGGGCTGTTGGCGGTGCCGTCCCGGGCGCGACCGACAATGCCCTGGCAGATGCCCGCCAGGCGGAAGAGGTTGTAGGCGAAGAACCAGTCCACGTTCGGGACCTCGGACCGTCCGGTCAGCCGGCAGTACTCGGCCACGGTTTCCTCGACGGTGGGAATGCCGTGCGCCGTCAGGTCCGGGATGCCGGCGATGGTCCCGTTCACCCAGTGCATCAGGAAGTAGGTGAAGTCCGCCATGGGATCGCCCAGGGTCGACAGCTCCCAGTCCAGGACGGCAATGACCCGGGGCTCGGTGGGGTGCAGGACCATGTTGTCCAGCCGATAGTCGCCGTGGACCACGGTGCTGCGGTCCTGGTGCGGGAGGGTCCGGGGCAGCCAGTCCATCAGGCTCTCCATGGTCTCGAGCTTGACCGTCTCGGAGGCGCGATACTGCTTGGTCCAGCGGTCCACCTGCCGGCCCATGTAGTTGCCAGGCTTGCCGAAGTCCGACAGGCCCACGGCCTCGACATCGGTGTTGTGCAGGTCGGCCAGGGTCTTGATCTTGGCCATGTAGATGGCCCGGCGCTCGGCGGGCTCGCACTGGGGCAGGGTCTGGTCCCAGAGGATCCGGCCCTCGACCATGTCCATGACGTAGAACCAGGTGCCGATCACCGACTCGTCGGTGCAGAGGCCATAGGTGCGGGCCACCGGGAAGCCGGTGGGGTAGAGTGCGGTGATGACCTTGTACTCGCGGTCTACCGCATGGGCCGAGGGCAGGAGCTTGCCCGGCGGCTTGCGGCGCAGGACGTACTTCTTGCCCGGGGTGACCAGCTGGTAGGTCGGGTTGGACTGGCCGCCCTTGAACTGGCGAACCTCCAGGGGACCCGCATAGCCCTCGACATTGGCCTGCATCCAGGCGGCCAGGGAGGCCTCGTCGAAGCGGTGCGAGTCAATCACCGGCTTGGTTCCGGTGTTGGCGGTCTCACGTTCCTGTTCCGGCGTCATGGCC
>JBMOEP010000064.1:0-8681 GCA_049314675.1 Phenylobacterium sp. | reverse complement strand
CACTCCCGGTTGACCAAGCCGGCGAAGGGCTCGCGCAGCTTCGCGGGGTTGGGCGGCTCGCCCTTGCCCTCGAGAAGGGGCTTGCCGAGCATGAAGACCACCCAGCCCAGGAACATGCCGACCCCGGCCAGGCCGAAGCCAGCCCACCAGCCGAAGTGCTGTCCCAGGAGGCCGCAGAGGATGGAGGCCCAGAAGGCACCAAGATTGATGCCGTAATAGTAGAGGGTGAAGCCGGAATCCCGGCGGGGATCGCCATGCGGGTAGAGGTCTCCCACTACCGCGGAGATGTTGGGCTTCAGGAAGCCCACCCCGAGAATGATCAGCGACACGGCGAAGTAGAACATGCTGGTCGAGCCCGGGTCCTGGAGGGTCCGGATCGCGAACTGGCCATCAGGGATCGAAGCGGGCAGGCCGGTCTCGATGGGAACCCCCGGAATGGTGATCCCGCCGCCCTCGCGCGGTCCGAACTCGTACTTCTTACCCTCCACCAGAATGTGGGCGACGCGGTCGTCCATCCGGCCCTCGGCGGCGATTGGGTAGACCCTCCCGCCATAGATCAGGTCCTGCCGTGCCGGGGGACCCTCAAAGCCCATGGAAATGTGGCCCGCCACCAGCAGAAGCGCGCCAAAGGCGACGGCCTTGCGAGAGCCCAGCCAGCGGTCGGCAATGAATCCGCCGAGCAGCGGCAGGAGATAGACCAAGGCCGTGTAGGACGCATACACCGAGCTGGCTTCGGCGCGGTCGAACAGCAGGTGCTGGGTCAGGTAGAAGATCAGTATGCCCCGCATGCCGTAGTAGGAGAACCGCTCCCACATCTCGGCAAAAAACAGGACAATCAGGCCCTTCGGGTGGCCCTGCAGAAGCTGGAGCAGCACGGGTATGCCCGTGGCAAAGGTGACGAGCAGGCCGAGGAGGATGACGATGTTCATCTTAGGGGATTCCGGCTCCGGACGGGCGCAACGAGCCCGAGTAAGCGACAGGCGAACAGAACATGCGCCGCGGGTTCAGGCAAGCAAGCGGCCGGCGGTCAGAAAGCCAGCTCTTCCCAGACCGGGGCCACCCGGCCGCCCCAGGCGCCATGGAAGCGCTCGAGCAGGCGGTCGGCACGGGTCATTCCGCTCTCGGCGATCTCGGCCAGAGGCACCAGGTAGCGGCTCTCGTCGGCCCCAGTGGCGTCCAGCCGGGCCCGGCGTTTCAATCCGCCATCGGCGATGGCCACCAGGTCCCGGGCGACATCCTGGACGGTCCGGGTCCCGATCTTCGCCCGCAGGCCCAGGCGGGTCACGTCGGCGCGCAGGCGCTCGTGCGAGTCCAGAGGCCAGTCCCGGCAAAGTTCCCAGCCGGCCTCGAGGGCCTGGCGGTCGTAGAGCAGTCCGGTCCAGAGCGAAGGCAGGGCGTCCAGCATGTCCTGCAGGCCGACGTCGGCACCCCGCATCTCGAGGTACTGCTTCAGGCGCACTTCCGGGAAGGCCGTGGTGGCGTGGTCGGCGAAGTCCTTGAGGCTGGGCCGGTCGCCCGGAAGATCGTCGAAGCCCCCGGTCATGAACTGCCGGAAGGAGCGCCCCGATAGATCCACGTAGGCACCGTTCCGTTTGGCGAAATACATCGGCACGTCGAGCAGGTAGCGGGCATAGGACTCGTATCCGAAGCCCTCGTCGAAAACGAAGCCCAGCATCCCTGTGCGGTCAGGGTCGGTATCCGTCCAGACATTGGCCCGGGCGGTCAGGAAGCCCGAAGGCCGCCCCTCCACGAAGGGCGAGTTGGCGAACAGCGCCGTGACCACGGGCTGCAGGGCGAGACTGGTGCGGAACTTGAGCCGCATGTCGGCCTCGTCGGCGAAATCGAGGTTGGCCTGAACCGTGCAGGTGCGGAACATCATGTCCAGGCCCAGCCCGCCGACCTTGGGCATGTAGGCGCGCATGATCCGGTAACGGCCCTTGGGCATGACCGGGACCTGTTCTCGGGTCCACTCTGGCGTGTATCCCAGGCCCAGGAAGCCCAGGCCCAGGCGCTCGCCCACCGCCCTGACCTCGTCGAGGTGGTTCGCTGTCTCGGCGGCGATCTCGTGCATGTCGGCAAGGGGAGCGCCAGAAAGCTCGAACTGCCCGCCGGGCTCCAGGCTGACATTGGCCTTGCCCCGCTCCAGTCCGATGAGGGTCTCACCCTCGCGGACATCGGTCCAGCCGTAGGCCTTCAGGCCTTCCATCAGGGCCAGGATTCCGGCCGCGCCATCGTAGGCGACGGGAGAATGGTCTGCTGTCCGGAACACGAACTTCTCGTGCTCCGCCCCCACGCGCCAGTCCGCCGGCGGCGTCTCGCCCGCCTGCATCCAGGCGACAATGTCAGAGAAATCCAGCGGTCGATCGTCGACCTTGGAGTCGGCCATGCCCGTCTTCCTGTAGTTTCCCTTCCCGGACCCGCCCTTCGGCGAGGCGCGATCTTTACGCCGTTAAGTCGCTTCCGCGCAAATCAGGATTTCTGCAGGCCATGGCGAAAATCAGGACCGCAGGTCGCCGAGCCCCGCCTGGGCCAGGGCCAGGGCGACCAGGGCGGCAGTGTCGGCGCGCAGGATCCGGGGGCCGAGCGACACCGGGATCGTCCCTTCCCGGGACCGGAGGGCCGAACGCTCTGCAGGGGAAAATCCGCCCTCGGGCCCGATCAGGAGGGCCAGGGGCCCGGGCGGTAGCCCCGCCAGCGCCTCCAGGAGGGGCGGTGCGTCTCCCGCCTCGTCGCAGAAGACCAGGCGCGCCCCGTCCAGTCCTGCCCCCAGTATCCGTGAGAGGGACTCTGGCGCCCGAATGGCCGGAATATCGAGGCGACCGGTCTGTTCGGCCGCCTCGGCGGCAATGGTCTCCAGGCGATCGATTCGGGTGTGGTCGGCGTTGCTGCGCTCCGTGATCGCCAGCCGGATCTCCGCGACCCCAAGCTCCACGGCCTTGGCGACCGCTGTCTCAAGGGGTGTCCGCTTGACCAGGGCCATGACCAGGACAAGCCCTCCCGCAGGCGGCTGGGCGCGGGTCCGCCGGACCAGGTCCAGCCGGGTCCCGCGCTTGCCGGCTTCCGCGATCCGGGCGAGCCACTCGCCGTCCCTGCCGTTGAAGACCAGGACCTCGTCGCCGGGGCCCCGCCGCATGACCTGGGAAAGATATCGCCCCTGGTCTGGGGAAAGGAGAAGGCCCCCATCCCCGGAAAGTTCGTCCCTGACATGAAGGCGGATCATGCTTCCTCCTAGACCCGGCGGCGTCCTTCCGCCTAGGCTTGCATCATGACTGACAAGGACACGTCCGACGACGACTACGAACGGGACCTGCCGCGCCTGCAGCTGGCCCTCGTCCGCTACCAGCAGCACGCCATCGCCGCCGGCGACAAGGTGCTGATCATCTTCGAGGGCCGGGACGCGGCGGGCAAGGATGGCTCCATCCACCGAATCACCGAGCACCTGTCCACCCGGGCGACCCGGGTGGTGGCACCGCCCAAGCCCTCAGACCGCGAGAAGACCCAGTGGTTCTTCCAGCGCTACGTGCCCTGGCTTCCGGCGGCGGGCGAGACGGTCATCTTCAACCGGTCCTGGTACAACCGGGGCGGGGTGGAGCCGGTCATGGGCTTCTGCACCGAGGACGAGCACGAGCACTTCCTGCGCGAGGTTCCCGCCTTCGAGGGCATGCTGGTCGACAGCGGCGTGCGGCTGGTCAAGCTCTGGCTGGACGTCAGCCGGAAGGAACAGAAGAAGCGCCTCGAGGAGCGCCGGACGGACCCCTTGAAGGCCCTCAAGACCAGTCCCCTGGATGAGGCCGCGCAGTCCCGGTTCGACGCCTACTCCGAGGCCCGCGACAGCATGCTCCGGCGGACCCATTCGGAAAAGGCACCCTGGGTCTGCATCCGGTCAGATGACAAGAAGCCGGCGCGCCTGGATATCCTGCGCCACCTGGTCCGCTCGCTGGCGCCCGAGGATCTCGCTGGAGAGGTCGAGGCTCCTGACCCGGGCGTACTGTTCCCCTTCGAACTGGGCGCCCTGTCGGACGGCCGCCTGGCCCGGTGAGCCCGGGCCTTTCCGCAGCGGAGGCCCGTCGCCTGGGCCTCCGTGCCCAGGGATTCGGCCGGGCCCGCCCCGTCGCTCCCAGGCGGGCTGACGTCCTCGGCGTAATCCGGCGCCTGGGTGTCCTGCAGATGGACTCGGTCAACGTCCTGGCCCGGTCCCACTATCTGCCCCTGTTCTCCAGGCTCGGCCCCTATCCGCGCGAGGCGCTGGAGGACCTGGCCTGGGGACCCCGAAAGGGCCTGTTCGAATACTGGATGCATGAGGCCTCCCTGGCGCCCCTCGAGGTCCAGCCCCTCCTGCGCTGGCGGATGGAGGACGCCGAAGCGGGGGTCGGGGTCTGGCGGGGCGTGGCCAGCTTCCTGCGATCGCACGGGGCGTTCATCGACCAGGTGCTTGACGAGATCGCCCGCCGCGGCCCCCTTTCGGCGTCCGAGTTGGGCCTGGGGGCGAAGGGCGCCGGCGGCTGGTGGGGCTGGAGCGAAGGCAAGCGGGCCCTGGAATGCCTGTTCTGGACGGGACGCCTGACCACCGCCGCCCGCAGAGGCACCTTCGAGCGCATTTATGGACTGCCGGATCAGGTCTATCCGCCGCGCCGGCTTCGGGCGAAGACCCCCGACCGGGGCGAGGCGCAGCGCGAACTCCTCCGGATCGCTGCCCGGGCCCAGGGGGTGGCGACCGAGGCGGACCTGCGGGACTATTTCCGCCTGCCCGCCGCCGAGGCCCGGCTACGGGTTGCGGAACTGGTGGAGGCCGGGGACCTGACCCCCGTGCAGGTCGAGGGCTGGCGGGCCCAGGCCTACCTGTCGCCCGACGCCGGGGCGCCCAGGAGGGTCGAGGCCGAAGCCCTCCTCAGTCCCTTCGACAACCTGATCTGGTTCCGCGACCGGGCCGAGCGGCTCTTCGACGTGCGGATCCGGCTGGAGATCTACATCCCCGCGCCGCGCAGGGTGCACGGCTACTACGTCCTGCCCTTCCTCGAGGGCGAGGCGATCACCGCCCGGGTCGACCTGAAGGCCGACCGGCACCAACGCCAGCTCCTCGTCCAGGCTGCCCACGCCGAGCCGGCGGCGGGTCCGCAGACGCCAGAAGCCCTCGCCCGCGCCCTTTGGCGCATGGCAGGCTGGCTGGGGCTGGAGGCGGTGGAGGTCGCACCCCGGGGCAACCTCGCCGGCCGCCTTGCAGGAGAGGTTGCCCGGCTAGGCTGAGGGCTTCGGTATCATCACCAGCCAGGGAGTCGGCGCGGCGCGGAATTCCCAGACGGCGAGCAGCTGGTCCAGGTGGCTGCGATTGCGCAGCAGCTCGGGCAGGGGCGAAGTCTTGGGGCCCGGGCGCACGACGGTGATCTCATGGGTGGCCGCGAAGCGGTCCTGGAGCCGGTCGAATATGCCCGGCCGGTAGACGTCATGGGTCTCGACGATCAGTCGCATGCCCGCCAGGGCTGGGGCGAGTTCCGGCCTCAGAAGGTCGTCCTCGGCTCCCTCGATGTCGACGATGACCAGGCACCGGCGGCCAGCGAAGGCCTGGAAGTCCCCGGGCTGGAAAAGTCCGCCCACCTGCACGCGGTCAGCGACCCCGTTGAGCTCTGCCATCCGCCGGCAGGCGGCCTGCGCGGTCTCGGAGGTGTCGTGGGCGTGGACCCGGGCGCGAGGGGCTAGCCGGGCCAGGCCCGCGGCGTAGTAGCCCTCGGCGCATCCGATATCGAGGATGACCTCAGGGTCCGCCGCCAGGGCCTCGGCCAGATGGGGATGCAGCTCGTCCTCGTAGGTCCCGATCAGGCGGGGCGCCAGGGCCCCCTCCGTGGCATCCTCCACATAGGCCATGCCCGCGAAAGGGCCGCCCAACACCCGGCCACCATTCTGGTCGCGCAGGGCCCGAGCGATCATCCGCGAGCGCCAGATGGCCAGGACGCGAAGGCCCAGGGTGGCCCCCTCAGGCGTGGACAGGCCACCCGGCGCGTCAAGCCGCGCGCGGAACCACTCCCGGACCGTCTCCAGATAGCTGGCCATTTCCACCCCGCAGACTCGCCCACACTCTGGCCCCCGTCGGGGGAAGGCTCAAGCCGCCCGTCTTGGATCGCCCGTCTCAGGCCGCGCCCAGGGTCACGGCGTGGAGCCGCGCATAGGCCCCGCCCTGAGCCACAAGGTCTGCATGGCGGCCCTCCTCGAGGATACGGCCATTTTCGAAGACCAGGATCCGGTCTGCGGTCCGGACCGTCGAAAGCCGGTGGGCGATGATCACCGTGGTCCGGCCCTCCATCAGGGCTTCCATGGCTGCCTGGACCTCGCGCTCGGTCTCCACGTCCAGGGACGAGGTCGCCTCGTCGAGGACCAGGATGGGCGCATCCGCCAGGAAGGCGCGGGCGATGGCGACACGCTGGCGTTCGCCGCCAGACAGCTTGACGCCCCGCTCGCCCACCAGGGTGGCGTAGCCCCCCGGAAGACGGGCGATGAAGTCATGGGCCCGGGCCCGCCTCGCGGCGAGCTCGACCGCTTCCGGAGTCGCGTCTGGCCTTCCGTAGGCGATGTTCTCCGCAATGCTGCGATGGAACAGGGCCGGGTCCTGCGGCACGACGGCGAGGGAACGCCGCAGGCTGGCCTGGGTGACTGAGGTCACGTCCTGGCCATCCACGCGGATGGCACCCGCATCGACATCGTAGAGGCGCTGGATCAGCTTGACGAAGGTCGACTTGCCCGAACCGGTGGCACCGACCAGGGCGACCCGCTCGCCAGGCTGGATCCGCAGCGAGAAATCGCTGAACAGCTGGCGGCCCGACTTGGCATAGCCGAAGCCCGCCCGGTCGAAGACGATCTCGCCGGGCCCGGGCGCGAAGACCGGGGCGCCCGGTTGGTCCGGGACCTGCGGCTCGGTGCGCATGTAGCGGGCCAGGTCCTCGGCGTCGTCCAGGCCCTTCTGGAGCATGCGGATGTTGTCGCCCAGGTTCCGCAGGTAGCCGCTCATCAGCATGAAGGCCGTGACCCCGAAGACCACGTCGCCGGGGGTGGCCTCCCCGCGGGTCCACAGCCAGATCAGGAGACCCGTCAGGCCCGCCTGGAGGAAGGCGAGCAGGAGGTTCTGGACCAGCCAGATATCGGTGAAACTGTACCAGGTGCGGATCACAGCGTCGCGCCAGAGCGAGGTCACGTTGGCAATCCTGGCCTCCTCCCGCGCCTCGGCGCCGAAGCTGCGCACGGCGGCGTTGCCCGAGATCGAGTCCGCCAGGGCGCCGCCGATCCGGGTGTCCAGCGACACCGAGCGCTGGTTCAGGGGGCGGGCGAAGCGGGAGATCAGGAACAGGTTCGAGGCGATGAACAGGCCAACGGCAAAAAGGGAGAAAAGGCCGACCATGGGCCAGCGCAGGATCATCATCACCGAAAGGCCCACCAGGACCAGCAGGGCCGGGCCGATCCACATGATCACGGCATCGGAGACCTGGTCATAGGCCCACATGGCACGGCTCAGCTTGCGCACCGTCGCCCCGGCGAAGGCGTCAGCGTGCCAGTCCGCTGAATAGGCCTGGACCCGGGCGAAGCCAGCGTCGGTCATTTCCTTCATGTTGAAGGCCGCAAGCTGGCACCAGGGCTTGTCGCGGATGTTCCTCACCAGGGCGAGGGCCACCCCCAGCCCGATGAAGATCGCCCACCACCGCCAGGCGTCCGGCGCCAGGGTGGGCCCCTGGATCAGGGTGTCCACCATCCGTCCTGCTGCCCAGGGCATGGCCATGTCGAGGCCGATCGAGACCAGGCAGAAGGTCACGACCCAGGCCAATCGCCAGGGTTGGCGCATCCAGAAGCCGGCAATGAAGCCCAGCACCTGGAGGTTACTGAGGGCGCGCTCGCGGGGCGCCTCGTCCTCGTCTTCGTAATGTTCGGTCATGTCTTCAGCAGGGTTGGCCCGGCCCGGGTCACGGGCGGGGCGACGTCAGGAAGGAGTGGGCGGCGGTCGGTCAGGACGAGGCGTCAGCCCCGAAATCGATCCTGGATGCCGAGGGCGGCGGCGAAGAACTCTGTCATTCCGGCCCCCCTTTCCTGTTGCTGAGAGCACCGGTCTGATGCCCCTGCGGAAACCTGCGGTCAACCCGCTGGCGGGTGGTCCTTTTCGACTGATGCGGCCCGGTCACAGTCTGGTAGAAGCGCAGGCATGCCTGAGACGCCAAAGTCCGAAATCCTTCCTGACGCCCGGCCCGACAACTGGGTCGACCGGTTCGCCCCGGAGGGCCTGAGACCCTGGCTGAAGCTGGGCCGGTTCGACCGTCCCACCGGGATCTGGCTGCTCATGCTTCCGGGCTGGCAGGGCGCCGCCCTTGCGGCCTCCATGGCGGGCCGTTGGCCGGACCTGGTCCTGCTGGCCAAGATCTTCGTCGGCGCGGCCCTGATGCGGGCGGCGGGGTGTGCCTACAACGACATCATCGACAGGGACCTGGATGCCAAGGTCGCCCGCACTGCGGGCCGTCCTGTTGCCTCGGGACGGATCTCCGTGCTGCAGGCCTGGGCCTTCCTCGGGGTCTGCAGCCTGGCGGCAGCGGCCATACTCTTCACTCTACCACCCCTGGCCATCGGCCTGGGGATTGGCTCCCTGCTGCTCGTGGCGGCCTATCCCTTCATGAAGCGGATCACCTGGTGGCCCCAGGCCTGGCTGGGCCTGA
>JBMOEP010000063.1:0-8690 GCA_049314675.1 Phenylobacterium sp. | reverse complement strand
TTCGACTTGCCGAAATAGTTGTAGGCGGCGGCGCCGACGCCAAACGACCTGTACCCGAGCCAGATTTCATTCAGATAGAGCTCGAGGATCTGTTGCTTGGTGAGGGTCTCCTCCAGGCGGCGGGCGATGAGCGCTTCCTTGAACTTCCGTCCAAGGGTGACGTCGTTGGTCAGCAGGACATTCTTTGCGACCTGCTGGGTGATGGTGGACCCGCCCTGCAGGCGACGGCCCTGGATCAGGCTTGGGACGGCCCGGCCAAGAGCCCTGGCGAGACCCGCGGGATCGACCCCCTTGTGCTTGAAGAACGACCGGTCCTCCGAGGCCAGGAAGGCCAGGGCCAGGTGCGGGGGTATGTTGTCATAGGGCACGAAGATGCGCCGCTCACGGCTGAATTCCCCGATCAGGGTGCCATCCCAGGCGTAGGCGCGGGTAGAGGTCGGCGGCCGGTAGTCCACCAGGTCGCCAGCGTCCGGAAGGTCATGGAAGAGCCAGGCCGTGTAGATGGCGATGGCCACGCCCCCAACCGCCACGAGGCTGAGCAGGGTCACCCCAGCAATGGCCAGCCATCTTTTCGGGGACTGCACGACAGGGACGCCTCCGCAGACGCCCACGCGCCCGCAACCTTCATCGTCTAGGGCGCGTTTCGAAAAAGGGGAAGTCGGATTCTGGCGCCGCCCCGGCTATCGGGAAGCCACCTGCACGTCGTTCCTGAAATAGGCCTCGATGGCACTGGCGACGGCGCCGACAAGCCGGCCACGCGAGGCCGGATCGGCTAGCAGGGCCTGGTCATCGGGATTGGTGATGAAGCCCATCTCCAGGAGGACGGCGGGCACGTCCGGCGCCAGGAGAACAGCGAGACCGGCCTCTCTGTGACTGCGCCGCAGCAGGGCCTGGTCATCGCCGACCTCGTCAAGGAGGATCTGGGCAAAGGTCGCAGACCGGTTCTTGGTCGCCCTCTGGGTGAGGTCGAACAGGATGCCCGAGACGCTCTGGTCGGAGTGGTAGCCAGCCTTCATGAACCAGTCGTCGCGGGTGACAAGCCGTGCGGACCGGCCAACCGCCCTGTCCGCCAGGGTGTAGACACTGGCGCCCCGGACGGTCTCATCAGGCCCGGAGTCCGCATGGAGGGAGATGAAGAGGTCAGCGTTGGCTGTCCGGGCAATCTGCACCCGGGTGTCGAGGGGCACGTAGACGTCACGGTCGCGGGTCAGCACGACCCGATAGCGCCCGGTGCGATGGAGCCGGTCGCGCAGGGCCAGGGCCGCGGCAAGGGTCAGGTCTTTTTCCCGGTGGTCGCTCCCAAGGGCGCCGGGATCCTTTCCGCCATGACCGGCGTCTATGACAACGATCTTCCGGGAGTCCCGCCAGGGCTTGGCGGACTTTCGCGGGGCCGGAGCGGCGGTGGCCGAAGTCTCCCGCAGGGACGTAAGCCGGACTCCACCCCCGGGGGCTTGGATCGGCGAAGCCATCTCGAAGTCAATGACGTAGCGGTAGCCGGGCGAGCCTTCACCGGGCGGCAGCAGGAAGCGCCGGCGGACCGTCACGCCCGCTGCAGTCTCGACCGACAGCCGGGCGCCGCCTCCCGCCTGGGGCGTGACGGACCAGGCCCGGACCAGACCCCGCCCGGGCCCACGCAGCGGGGCTTCGACCTCCGCATCGGCGAGGGAGACGACAATTTTTCCCCCAGCGTCGGACAGCAGGCGACCCGCCGCCTCACCGGACAGGTCGAGCACAAGACGGGTGGAAACGGAATCGCCGCCCAGGCGGACGGATCGGAGGTCAGCCGCCTGGCTCACGGCGGGTGCGGCGAGGAAGAGGAGACCCCACCCGGCCACAGCCAGGAGGAGCCGAACCTCGCGCCACCGCCTGTCAGACATCCACACCACGAGGACTTTTTCCTTCATTTCCCGCCTGCTGCAGGTCCGGAAGACACTAATGCAAGGGCGTAGTGAAATCGTTAAGGACGCTGGGGAGCTGGCCTGCCCCGATCTTTTACTGGCGCCCGCAGCTTTTTTGCTGCAATTGGAGTCGTCGGTCGCGCCGTGGTGCGATCGGGTACGGGCCCACCGATGGCCTGCACGTGGCCCAGCGCCCGGCAGTCTCGGGGCTCCCGCTGCGGACGGCGAGCGTCCGCTAAACTGGAAACACGCCATGGGCTACGCAGCTCGAGCCAAAACCCGGCCGGTCGATATCCGCGTCACAGACGCGCGGTTCGACGACCTGCGCAGCCCTCGCCCCAACAGGCGCAGCCCGGGCTTCGGCCCTGAGGCGCGCCCCGGAGACCTTTATGTCAAAGAAAATGCTTATCGACGCCGCCCACGCCGAAGAGACGCGCGTGGCGGTGATCGACGGAAATCGAATTGAAGAGTTTGATTTCGAGAGCAAGAGCCACAAACAGCTTCGCGGGAACATCTATCTCGCCAAGGTGACTCGGGTGGAGCCTTCGCTCCAGGCCGCCTTCATTGAGTACGGCGGCAATCGTCACGGCTTCCTCGCCTTCAACGAGATCCACCCCGATTACTACCAGATCCCTGTCGCCGACCGTGAAGCCCTGATGGCCGAGGCGGCGGCAGATGATGGCGACGACGAAGTTGAGGCCTCGCGTTCTGATGACGACAGCGAGGACGGCGAGGACGGCGCCGAGACCCTTTCGGGGGACGATGACGACGTCATGGAGCAGGAGGTCGCCCGGCGTCGCCGGCGGCTGATGCGTCGCTACAAGATCCAGGAGGTGATCCGTCGCCGCCAGATCATGCTCATCCAGGTCGTCAAGGAAGAGCGCGGCAACAAGGGCGCAGCCCTGACCACCTATCTGTCGCTGGCCGGACGCTACTGCGTGCTGATGCCGAACACCGCCAGCGGCGGCGGCATCTCCCGGAAGATCACCTCGATCACGGACCGCAAGCGCCTGAAGACCGTCGTCCTGGGGCTAGACGTCCCGGACGGTATGGGCCTGATCGTCCGCACGGCCGGAGCCAAGCGCACCAAGGCCGAGATCCAGCGCGATTACGACTACCTGCTGCGGATGTGGGAGAACATCCGCGAGACCACCCTCCATTCCGTGGCACCCTCCCTCATCTATGAGGAAGAGGACCTGGTGAAGCGGACCATCCGTGACCTCTACGACAAGGACATCGACGAGGTCCTGGTCGAAGGAGAGGCGGGTTTCCGGGAGGCCCGCGATTTCATGCGGATGCTCATGCCCTCCCAGGCCCGCAAGGTTCAGCACTACCGCGAGCCGACGCCCCTCTTCGTTCGGCATAAGGTCGAGGACTATCTGGCCCAGATCTACACCCCCGTGGTGCCGCTGAAGTCCGGCGGGTATCTGGTGATCAACCAGACCGAAGCCCTCGTCGCCGTCGACGTCAATTCCGGCCGCGCCACACGCGAGCGGAATGTCGAGGCCACGGCTCTCCGGACAAACATGGAAGCCGCCGAGGAGACCGCCCGGCAACTCCGGCTGCGTGACCTGGCCGGCCTGGTCGTCATCGACTTCATCGACATGGATGAGTCGAAGAACAACCGGGCCGTCGAGAAGAAGCTCAAGGACGCCCTCAAGGACGACCGCGCGCGGATTCAGGTGGGGCGGATCTCCAGCTTCGGGCTCATGGAACTGTCGCGGCAGCGGCGCCGGTCCAGCCTCCTGGAAGGCACCACCCATGTCTGCGAGCAATGCGCTGGAACTGGCCGGGTACGGTCGGTGGAATCCAGCGCCCTCGGCGCCCTGAGAGCCGCCGAGGTGGAGGCCCTGAAGGGGTCTGGCGAGATCACCTTGAGGGCGCCGCGGTCTGTGGCGCTCTACATCCTCAATGAGAAGCGCGGTCATCTGTCCCGACTGCACGCAGAGCAGGGCGTCTTCATCTCGGTCGTGGTCGACGAGACCCTGCCGCATGCGGACTTCGCCCTTGAGCGCACGTCGGACCAGGCGCGGGCCTTGGACGCGCCTTCGGCGCCCCGGTCCCTCGAGCCCTACACGCCCGTGGACGAGGAATTCGAGGACGAGATCGAGGATGAGGACGAGGCCGACGATGAGGAGGAGATCCTTGTCGACGAGGACGACGAGGACGCCGGCGAATCTGATGGCGGGCGCCAAGACCCCAGCGACCGCGAAGACTCTGGCGATCGCCGGGGTCGCCGGCGCAGGCGTCGCGGACGGCGGGACGTCGAGCCAAGGGTCGCCGGAACGGCACCTGAGCAACCCCGTGAGAGCCGTGATGATGAAGAGGATGACGGCCAGGGCGGCCGCCGGCGGCGGCGCGGGCGCAGGGGTGGAAGACGCTCCCGCGAGGATGGGCGTCCGCAGGACGCCTACGCCTGGACCCGGCCTTGGGTACCCTACGATGACAACCCCTTCATCTGGTTCGACCCCTCGCAGGACAGCCAAGAGCCAGCGGCCGAGGCCCGTCCGCAGGGCGCCCTCGCGGCCTCGGCCACCCCGGAGGCTCACTCTGAGGAAATATGGGTTGAACTGCCCGAGGCCGAACCCGAGCGCGCCCGTCGGCCTCGTCGCGGTCGCGGACGGGGTCGCCGGGAGGACGGCTCCGATGCCGGGGCTGAAGCCCTGACCGCCCAGGCTGCCGAAATCGAAGTCCCGGAGGACGAAGCCGAAGAGACCGAAGCCCAAGAGACCGGGATGCATGAGACACTAGCCACTGAGGCTTCAGTCCCTGAAGCGCAGCCCCTGTCTCCTGAGACCGAAGCGCCGGCCGAGCCGCCTGCAAAGCCTGCAAGGGCACGGCGTTCCCGCGCCCGCGTACCGGTCGAGACGGCTGCTGCCATCGAGGTAGATTCCGTCGAGGCCGATGTCGTCGAGGTGGTTTCAGAGCCCACGCCGCCCGCCGCGCAGGAGGTCGAACCCCCGTCGGAGGCGATCAATCCCGTCCCGGTGGCGCGCGAACCGGACCCAGCCGAGATCACGGCCCCTCCGCCCAAGCCGCGCAAGGGCTGGTGGCGTCGCGGCTGACGGGGTAGCGTTCAGGGGGCTCGGGGCGCAACACCAGGAGACTCGCCATGGGCGGCCACCGCCGTGTGCACCTCGGAAAGCGTCTGGCCTTGGGGCTAAGCCTCGCGGCCGCCCTTTCCCAGAGCCTTGTTCCGTCCCTAGCCCTGGCGCAGAGCGAGCCCATGTCCCTGATCCGGGACACGGAGATCGAGGAGACGCTGAGACTGGATTCCGAGCCCCTGTTCAAGGCTGCCGGCGTGGAATCAGGGTCGATCCGAATTCTTCTCCTGGGATCCAAGGACCTGAACGCCTTCGCCGGGCCCGGTGTCATGGCCGTCTTCACCGGCCTGATCCTCGAGACCGAGACGCCCAATGAGCTGCAGGGCGTCATCGCCCACGAAGTGGCTCACCTGGCGGGCGGCCACTCTGCGCGTTCCGAAGAGATGTCCCAGGCCGGGCTTAAACCCTTCCTGCTGACCATGGGTCTCGGCGTATTGGCGGCCCTGGCTGGCAATGTCGAGGCCGGCGCAATCCTGGCGGCGAACGCCAGCTTCTTCGGCGCCCTCGGTGCCATGGGCTACAGCCGCGAACAGGAAAGCCGGGCCGACCAGGCCGGCGCCACCTACCTCGAATCTGCCGGGCTCTCCGGGAAGGGCCTGGTGACCTTCTTCGACAACTTTCGCTACCAGGAAGTGTTTTCCGAGGCTCGAAGGTTCGCCTACTTCCGAACCCACCCGCTGAGTTCCGACCGGATCGAGGCCCTGAGGGCGCGTGTCGGGAAACTGTCGCACCTGGAAACTGTCGACACCCCGGAAAGCCTCAGCCGCCATGCCATCATGAAGGCCAAGCTGCAGGGCTTCATCAATCCCAACCTCGCGGTGGTGAAGTGCGGCGAGCCCAAGGCCGACTATCCAACCCGCTACGCCTGCGCGATCGCCCAGTACCAGCTCAAGGAGCCCGACCGGGCCCTCAAGCTGATCGAAGCCCTCCTCAAGGAGCAACCCGACAATCCCTATCTTTGGGAACTCAAGGGACAGATCCTCTTCGAGTTCGGCCGGACGGCCGAGGCCGAGGCGCCGCAGCGCCGGTCCGTGGCCCTCAAGCCCGACGCGCCCCTGCTGAGGGTCAACCTCGGCCAGACCCTCATCGCCCTGCCAGAGCCTGCGAAGATCGACGAGGGAATCCACGAACTCAAGAGGGCCCTGGACCAGGACGAGGAGAACTCCGTCGCCTGGAGACTTCTCGCCCAGGCCTATGATTCGCGCAGTCGGGATGGCCTCGCCCGCTACGCCACCGCCGAGTACAACTACATTGAGGGCGACCGCCGCCAGGCCCTGATCTTTGCCCTTCGGGCCAGGGATCTGTTGGAGCGGAACACGCCGGAATGGCGCCGCGCCAACGACATCGTGCTCGCGACCGAGAACGACAGGCAGGTTCGCGGCGACCGTAGCCCCGGATAGGGCTTCACACCGCGCTGAGCCACCCTATGTTGCCGTCATGAAAGCCGCCGCCCCAGCCCTCGCCCTTGCCGCCGCCCTCGCCCTCGGAGGCTGCCAAAAGGCCTTCGACGCCGTTCTCGGCCCGCCCGTCAGGGGCTATCTGCTCGAACACCCTGAATTGCTGGAGGATATGGCTGGCAAGCTACAGGAAAAGAAGATCGCCCAGCAGTCCGAAGACGCCCGAAAGTCGGTGGCCGAGAATCGGAAGGCCCTGGAGCGCGATCCGAGGGACGTGGTGATCAATCCCGGTGGGAAGATCACGGTCGTCGAGTTTTTCGACTACCGCTGCGGCTACTGCAAGACCATCGCCCCGGAGGTCGCGGCCCTGGTCCGCGACAATAAGGACATCCGCCTGGTGCTGAAGGAATTCCCCATCTTTGGCGGCGCCTCCGACCTCGCCGCGCGCACGGCGCTGACCCCAGGCGGACGTGCAGGCGGCCTGGACTTCCATGAAGCCATGATGGTGGAGAGGACACTGAACGAAGGCACCATCAACCGCCTCGCAGCCAGCGCGGGCATCGCCTCGGCTGACATCAATGCGGCCCTGCGCGACGAGGCCATCACCCGGCAGCTGGCTGACACCCGCCGCCTGGCCGAAGCGCTTCGCATCGAGGGCACTCCGGCCTTCATCGTCGGTGACAGGCTCATCCCAGGAGCCGATATCGTCGCCCTGAAGGCCGCCATCCAAGAGGCCCGGACGGGCCCAATGAAGAGGCCAGGCTGACATGGAAGAACACGCCGTCGTCATCGGCGCGGGCATGGCGGGCCTTTGGTCCGCCCTGACCCTCGCCCCCACGGGCCGCAAGGTCACCCTCCTTGACCGTGACCCGCCACCGCCACCGGGAGATGGCGACGCGGCCTTCGCCGGCTGGGCCCACAGGGGCGTCACCCACCTGCGCCACAGCCATGCCTTCCTCGCCCGCCTGCGGGGTATCATCCGGGATGAACATCCGGCCCTTCTCGAGGCCATCGGCGCCGCCGGCTGCCGGGAGCTGGGCCTCGACGGCATGCTGACCGACAGACACCGGCGCAAGTGGACGCCCCGTCCCGAGGATGCCGACCTCGTGGTCCTGACCAGCCGTCGCACGACACTGGAACTGGTCATTCGCAGGTACGTCGAGGCCCTTCCGGGGGTCACCATCCGCACCGAGTGCTTCGTCGAGGGCCTTGAGACCTCGGGCGACGCCCCGATCCGGGTGACCGGCGTGCGCCTTAGCGGCGGCGAGACGGTCCTGGCGGACCTGGTCGTCGACGCCGGCGGCCGCACCTCCTCCGCCACCGAGCAGCTCACCGACCTGGGTGCGCCCATCGCCGAGACTGCCGAGGACGCTGGCATCCTCTACTTCACCCGGCACTACCGCCTGCTTGCAGGGCAGGACGAGCCCCCACGGGGTGGGGCGCCCGCGACGGGAGACCTCGGCTTCATCAAGTTCGGCGTCTTCCCCGGGGACAGTGGCTGTTTCTCGATCACCCTGTGCGTCCCGGAAATCGAGCTGGAACTGCGCAAGACCATCGTCAAACCGGAGGTCTTCGACGGGCTTTGCCGCGAGATCCCCGGCATGCGGCCCTGGCTCGAGCCAGACCGCGCCGAAGCGGTCAGCAAGGTCTTCGGCATGGGCGACCTCAAGAGCCGCTGGCGCACCCTGGCCCCCGATGGCCAACCGGCCGTCCTGGGTTTCTTCTCCATTGGGGACAGCCTGATCCGGACCAACCCCCTCTATGGCCGTGGTTGCACCTTCGCTGCTGTCAGCGCCACCCTGCTTCGCGACGCGATCAACGGGTCCCCTGACCCCGCAACCCGCCTGCTCGCCTACGAAGTGGGCCTGAGGCGCGAGATCCTGCCCTTCTTCGAAGCCATGCAGAAGGATGACCGCTCCGCCGTCCGCAGGGCGAGACAGGCGCTGGATCCTGCCTACAGGCCCAGCCTGCAAAGCCGGATCCTCAGGAGCTTCGCAGAGGATGGCGTCGCCATCGCCATCCGCTCGGACCCGGACCTGTTGCGGGCAGCCTTGCGGGGCTTCCACATGCTGGAGCATCCCTCAAACTGGCTCAAGCGCCCGGCCACCCTGGGCAAGATCCTGCTGGCCTGGATGACCCCCCGGGCCGCCAAGGCCGACGTCTATCCGCCCAAGGCCGGACCGGATCGCGACACGCTTCTGCGGGCCATAGGCCTCGATCCCCAGCTTGATATCGCCCGGGTGGCGGCCGGCTGAGAAGAGGGCTGTGGCGTAGCTGGTCACGCTGACCCA
>JBMOEP010000062.1:0-8699 GCA_049314675.1 Phenylobacterium sp. | reverse complement strand
ATCCGCAACAACTTCGGATTCCTGAACCGCACGGCGCCCGGAAGCGAAGGCGCCGTGGATAAGCTGTTCGTCCAGGAGGGCCGCAAGGTCTTCCGGGAAGTGGTGCCCATGGTCTCGGAGATGATCGTGGCCCACGCCGCCGATCTTGGGATCGATCCCGCAGCCCTCAAGCGGCTGTGGCTGCACCAGGCCAATATCAACATGAACGACCTGATCGGCCGGCGGGTCCTGGGACGCGATCCGACCCCGCAGGAGAACGTCATCATCCTCGACGAGTTCGCCAACACCTCATCGGCAGGCTCGATCATCGCCTTCCACCGGGCGAGCGACGATTTCGCTTCCGGCGAGACCGGTTTGATCTGCTCGTTTGGCGCAGGCTATTCCGCAGGGACGATCTTCGTCCGGCGCCGCTGAGCTAGCCCGGCCTGGGGGGTGGAGGGACCACCGTCACAGGGACGATGTCCGCCGGATGCGCGGCCTTCCAGTCCATCGCCCGGCGCACGCGGGACCCGACGGAGGGGTGTTCGTAGAAGAGGACTTCTTCGATTGGGCCCGGGGTGGCCGCCCGGTACTCGATGGTCTTCACGAGGGCCCGGGCCAGGCCGTCAGGCTCATTGACGCGTTCCAGCGAGAACCTGTCGGCCTCCGCCTCTCCAATGCGGGTCAGCGAGGCAGTCACCGGGGTGCTGATCAGGCCAAGACCCACCACGATGGCCACGATCACCGGGTATCCCGCCGGATCCGCCAGTTCCCGGACCCCGCAAGCCCCGAGCCAGCGCGAAGCGGGAGCGAAGAGCCGGTCGACCGCAAACAGGGCCAGGACGGCGAGGACGGATAGTACAATGGCGTTCCGCCAGCCGTGGTTCAGGACATAGTGGCCCATCTCGTGGCCAACCACGGCGCGCACTTCCGACAGGTCGGCGCCCTTGGCGAACATCACGTCGCTCATGGCGATGCGCGCGCTGCCGAAGAGGCCCGCCACATTAGCGGTGTAGCGGTTCGATTGGCGCGAGCCGTCGTAAATGAAGATGCGGTCTGTAGGGACGCCATTGGCCTTGGCGAGGGCGACGACGGCGTCACGGACAGGCCCCGGCGGTGCCGGTTCGTAGCTGTTGAAGAGGGGGGCTATGTAGACAGGTGCCACAACCATTATCGCGACGGAACACGCAGCGATGAGGCCGGCGGACCAGAGCCACCAGGTCTTTGGTGCCCTTCGGATCAAGGCATAGATGCCGACGGCCAAGGCGAGGGTTACGGGCAGCCCGATGACTGAAGCCAGGGCGCTCTCCCCGAGCCAGCCCACAAAGGGCTGGCTGGACAGGCCATAGCTGCGCTCGCGCGCCCAGTCGGCATAGACGGACCAGGGCAGGTAAAGGAGGGTCTCCGCCACAAGGGCGGCCCCCAGGACAATGGCGCTGACCCGAAGGGGACCAAGGCCCCGCGCTTCCAGCCTGTCCCTCAAGCGCACCAGGACGCCGGAGCGCACCAGGAGGACATAGATCGCGAGGCTGATCACCGCCGTCCACAGCAGCACCCAATGGCCACCCTGGGTGTAGGCAACGGCCCGGCTGTGCGCCTCGGGGCTGAGCTTGGAGAGGTAGGTTGCCGTTGCTACGGCAGGATCAAAAGTCGCCATCTTGCCCTTTCAGACCGCCTAGATCCTGTTTGGATCCGATAACTGGTCTCCACTTATCGGAACAGGATCTAGCGGTCCTTCTCCCGTTCGCCGATCGCCGCCTGGGCCGCCGCAAGCCGGGCGATCGGGGTCCGGAAGGGAGAGCAGCTGACGTAGTCGAGGCCAACGGACTCGCAGAACTGGATCGAAGCGGGGTCGCCCCCATGCTCACCGCAGATCCCAAGCTTGATGCCCGGACGCGCCGCGCGTCCGCGCTCAACGGCGATCCGGATGAGATCACCGACGCCCTCCTGGTCCAGGCTGACGAAGGGATCCTTATCGAAGATGCCCTTCTCCAGGTAGGCCGTCAGGAAGCGTCCGGAATCGTCCCGGCTGATGCCGAAGGTGGTCTGGGTCAGGTCATTGGTGCCGAAAGAGAAGAATTCAGCGGTCTCTGCCAGGTCTGCAGCCCGCAGGGCGGCCCGGGGCAGTTCGACCATGGTCCCCACCTGGTATTCGATGACGAGGCCGCGCTCGCCCATGACCGCCTGGGCAACCCGGTCGGTAAGGGTCCTGAGGAAGCGCATTTCCTCACCCTTCGCGACCAGGGGATGCATGATCTCCGGGATCGGGGCCGCCGTCCCGCTCTCGGCGATCTGGCAGGCGGCCTCGAAGATCGCCCGGACCTGCATCTCGTAGATCTCGGGATAGGAGATGCCGAGGCGGCAGCCACGGTGGCCCAGCATGGGGTTGGTTTCATGCAGTTCGCGCACCCGACGCCAGAGCTTGTCGGCGTCCAGTCCCCCGGCTTCCGCAACCGCACGCACGTCCGCCTCGGTCTGGGGCAGGAACTCGTGGAGCGGGGGATCCAGCAGGCGGATGGTGACGGGCAGTCCCTCCATGATGGTGAACAGTTCGACGAAGTCCGCCCTCTGCATGGGAAGGATCTTCTCCAGCGCAGTGCGCCGTCCCGCCTCGTCATCAGCCAGGATCATCTCGCGCACCGCCTGAATCCGGTGCTCATCGAAGAACATGTGTTCGGTGCGGCAAAGGCCGATGCCCTCGGCCCCAAACTGACGTGCCATCCGGGCGTCGAGGGGGGTCTCGGCATTGGCGCGGATGCGCAGGCGGCGGAAGACGTCCGCCCAGCCCATCAGGGTCGCGAAGTCACCGGTGAGTTCCGGCTCGATCATGTTGACAGTACCGGCCAGGACGTCGCCCCGGCTGCCGTCGACCGTGATCACGTCCCCCGCACGTATGGTTCGGCCGCGGACCTGGAACAGCCCTGCAGCCTTGTCGATCCGGATGTCGCCGGCGCCGGAAACGCAGGGCCGGCCCATGCCCCGGGCCACCACCGCGGCGTGACTGGTCATGCCGCCGCGGGCGGTCACGATCCCCCGGGCGGCGTGCATTCCGTGGATATCCTCCGGGCTGGTTTCTTCCCGGACGAGGATCACCGCCTCGCCTGCGCCACCCCTTCGCTGGGCCTCGTCGGCGTCGAAGACCACCGCCCCGGTGGCGGCGCCCGGCGAGGCGGGAAGCCCCCGCGCCACGACGTCGCGTGGGCTGGCCGGATCGATGGTCGGGTGAAGGAGCTGGTCAAGGCTTGCGGGATCCACCCGCATGACCGCCTCTTCCCGGCTGATCAGACCCTCGGAAGCCATATCGACGGACATCTTCAGGGCCGCCTTGGCGGTGCGCTTCCCGTTCCGGGTCTGGAGCATGTAGAGCCGCCCCTGCTCCACCGTGAACTCCACGTCCTGCATGTCCCGGTAGTGGCGCTCCAGGCGCGTCACCACGTCCCGGAACTGGACGAAAACCTCGGGAAGGGCCTCCTCCATGGAGGGAGCCCGGTCGCCCATCTCCTCGCGGGCCGCGCGGGTCAGGGCCTGGGGCGTGCGGATGCCCGCCACCACGTCCTCGCCCTGGGCGTTGATCAGGAACTCGCCGTAGAGACGGTTCTCTCCGGTGGACGGATTGCGCGTAAAGGCCACACCGGTGGCCGAGGAGTCCCCCATGTTGCCGAACACCATGGCCTGGATATTGACCGCCGTGCCCCAGCTCTCGGGGATGTCGTGCATGCGGCGATAGAACTTGGCCCGCTCGTTCATCCAGCTGGCGAAGACGGCGCCGACGGCACCCCAGAGCTGGGCCTTGGGATCCTGCGGGAAGGGCTCGCCCAGCTCCTCCTGGACCGCGGCCTTGTAGTCGGCGACGACCTTTTCCCAGTCCTCAGCGGACAGGGCGGTATCGACGGTGACGTCGAGGCGATCCTTGTGGTTATCGAGGATTTCCTCGAACAGGTGGTGATCCAGGCCAAGCACCACCGCGGAGTACATCTGGATGAAGCGCCGGTAGGAATCCAGGGCGAAGCGGCGGTTTCCGGCCAGGGCGGCCAGCCCCTCCGTGGTGGCATCGTTCAGCCCAAGGTTCAGGACCGTGTCCATCATGCCGGGCATGGAGGCCCGTCCGCCGGACCGGACCGAGACCAGGAGGGGGGCGGAAGGGTCGCCAAACCGCTTTCCGGCCAGGGCTTCGACACTGGCCAGCGCCGCTTCGACCTGCGCCGCCAGGATGTCGGGAAACGCACCCTCGTGCGTGTAGAAGAAGTTGCAGGCCTCGGTGGTGATGGTGAAGCCGGGAGGCACGGGCAGCCCCAGGGCGGACATCTCGGCAAGGTTGGCACCCTTGCCACCCAGAAGGTTGCGCATGGACGCATCCCCCTCGGCCGCGCCGCCGCCGAAAGCATAGACCCATTGCGTCTGAGCGGGCATGCGACCTCCCCTAGCCGTTGACCTGGCCGAAGTCGGCGACTTCAGCCATGGCAGTTCGGACCTGCGCCAGCAGCCTCAGGCGGTTGTCGCGGGCCTTCGGGTCCTCGGCATTGACCATGACCTTTTCGAAGAAGGCGTCCACCGGGCCGCGCAGGCCTGCGAGGGCCTTCATCGCCCCGGCGAAATCCTCGGCGTCGGCGAGGTCGGCGACCCGGGGCCCCGCCTCCGCGACGGCGGCGATAAGGGCGATCTCTTCCTCGGGCGCGCCAGCAATCGATTCGGCGGGCCCTGTGGGAAGCGGACCCTTCTTCTCCTCAGCCCGAAGGATGTTGGTCGCCCGGCGGTAACCGGCGAGAAGGTTGGCACCATCCTCTGTGGTCAGGAAGTCCGACAGAGCCTCGACCCGGGCGTTGATCCGGACCAGGTCATCGTCGCCGAGGGCGAAGACGGCGTCGACAAGGTCATGTTGCCGGCCCTGCTCGCGCATCGAAACCTTCAGGCGATCCGCCAGGAAGGCCAGGACTTCCGCGGCGACCTCGGGATAGGGACGGAAGCGATAGAGGATTTCACCCTCGGGCGCTTCGCCGGCGGAGGCGCTGCGGTCGAAGCGGATATCAAAATCCGCATCGATCGCCACGACCATGGGTTCGGCCTCGAGGAGGGCGGCTTCGAACTCCTCGACATAGGTCTGGAAGACCTCCGAGTCCTGGCGGGGAAGCGGGCCAAGGTAACCGGTTGTCCTGCGGGTGGAGGCGTAGAGCGCCCGGCCAGGATCGACGAAGCAGCGGAGCGAGCGGTACCAGTCAGCGACCATTTCGCGAACAGGGGCCCGGACCTCGGAGGTCAGGAGGATGCGGATGACGCCCAGGGCCGCCCGGCGCAGGGCGTAAGGGTCGCGCGAGCCGGTGGGCTTCTCGTTGATGGCAAAGAAGGCCACCAGGGTGTCCAGCTTCTCCGCAAGGGCCACCGCCATGGTGACCGGGCGGTCGGGAACCTCATCTGAGGGCCCGACGGGCTTGTAATGGTCGCGGATCGCCTCGGCGGTCACCGGGGTCAGCTTCTCCGCAAGGGCATAATATCCACCCATCAGGCCCTGGAGTTCAGGGAACTCGGCAACCATGCCGGTGGTCAGGTCGGCCTTGCACAGGCGGGCGGCCAGGGCGGCCTTGGCTGGGTCCGCGCCCACCCGGCCGGACAGGGCGCCGGCAAGGTGCTCGAGCCGCTCCACGCGCTCGGAGAGGGTTCCAAGCCGGGCATGGAAGGTCACCGACTTCAGCTTTTCGAGGCGGTCTTCCAGTCGGACCTTGCGATCCTCGTCCCAGAAGAAGCGGGCGTCTGAGAGGCGTGCCGAAAGCACCTTGGCGTTGCCAGAGGCGATGGTCGCGCCGCCATCCGGGGCCTGGATGTTGGCGACGGTGATGAAGTGCGGCGCCAGCCGGCCGGTCTCCGGGTCCTTCACGGCAAAGTACTTCTGGTGGTTCCGCATGGAGGTGCGGATGACCTCGGGTGGCAGGGCCAGGAAGTCGGGATTCATGTCGCCGAGGATCGGGACAGGCCATTCGGCGAGTCCGGCGACCTCATCCAGCAGCCCTGCGTCCTCGACAAGTTCAAGCCCCCGGTCGGCGCAGAGGCGCCGGGCCTCAGTGAGGATGCGAACCTTGCGCGCCTCAGGATCCAGCGCCACGAAACGCTTCTCCAGGCCCGAACTGTAGCTGGCGAAACTGCGAACCCGGAAGGGGCGGGCCGATCCCATGAACCTGTGACCGACCGTGAAGTCGACGGAGGGAACTCCATCGACCTCGAACGGGACCAGGACACCGTCGAAGAGGCAGAGGATGTGCTTGAGGGGCCGAACCCAGCGGAGCGTCCCCGTGCCCCAGGTCATCGACTTCGGCCAGGGAAAGGCCCGGACGACCTCCGCAACGATCTCGGCGATAATCTCCGGCGTCGGCCGGCCGGTGGCGCTGATCTCGGCAAACCAGACGCCGTCGCGCTGGACAAGCTGGTCGCGCGTCAGGCCGGTGGAGCGAAGGAACCCCTCCAGGGCCGCCTCCGGAGCCGAGGTCCTCGGCCCCTTGCGCTCCTCCTTGCGGTCCGGCTGGGCCGCAGCCAGGCCTTCCGCCACCAGGGTCAGGCGACGCAACCCGGCGAAGGCGCGGGTCGTGCGCGGCTCAAGCCCTGCGGCCACAAGGCGCTCCCGGACCATGCGGTCGAGATCGCGCGCCGCCTGGGCCTGCATCCGGGCGGGGATCTCCTCGGAGAAGAGTTCGATGAGCAGCTGGGCCATGTCTCAGACCTCCCCTGCGGTGGTGCTGGCCGCCTCATTGGCGACCCAGGCCTCGGCGCACATCCGGGTCAGGTCACGGATGCGGCCGATGTAGCTCTGGCGCTCGGCGACCGCGATGGCCCCGCGGGCATCCATCAGGTTGAACAGGTGACTGGCCTTCAGCACATGGTCGTAGGCGGGCAGGACCGTCGCCTGTCCCTGGGGGCCCTGCCCCTGCAGGAACCTCGGGACCTGGGCCTCCATGTCCTCGAACTGCCGCTTCAGGGTCGCCACGTCGTAGAGGTGGAAATTGGCCTCGGACTGCTGGCGTTCGTTCTCGAGGAAGACATCGCCATAGGTTATGGGAAGCGGGCCATCGGGATCGTTGAAGGCCAGTTGGTCGAAGCGGTCGACGCCCTGCAGGTACATGGCCAGGCGCTCCAGTCCGTAGGTCAGCTCGCCAGATACCGGAAAGACGTCAAGGCCCCCCACCTGCTGGAAGTAGGTGTACTGGGTCACCTCCATCCCGTCGCACCAGACCTCCCAGCCCAGGCCCCAGGCGCCCAGCGTCGGGTTTTCCCAGTCGTCCTCGACGAAGCGGATGTCGTGGAGCCGGGTATCGAGGCCAATGGCGTCCAGGCTACCGAGGTAGAGTTCCTGGAGGTTGTCGGGGTTGGGCTTCAGGATCACCTGGTACTGGTAGAAGTGCTGAAGCCGGTTGGGGTTCTCGCCGTAACGACCGTCGCCCGGCCGCCGCGAGGGCTGGACGTAGGCGGCGCGCCAAGGGCGGGGGCCAAGGGCCCGAAGGACCGTTGCCGGATGCAGGGTTCCCGCCCCGACCTCCACATCGTGAGGCTGCAGGATCACGCAGCCCTGACGGCTCCAGTAGTCATGAAGCTTCAGGATCAGAGCCTGAAAAGACAGCGGTTTTTCAGCAGGCATGGGCAGGGCTTCGCAGGCGCAAAAACGAGGTCGGACCATAGGGCCCGAAGCCCCGCGCTTCAAGCGCGCCGAAGGGATTGCGGATGGCTGGAGATCAGGACGCCGGAGGGGTAATGGCCCTTTCCAGCAGGGGCACGATGCCCTTCGAGGCTGCCTCATCGGCCCGGGAGATCGGCACCCCGCGCAGGTGAGGCCAAAGCGGCTTTCGCAGGCTCTCGGCCCCGTCGCCTGCAAGCTGGCGCCCGCTTTTGAACCATCTTGGGACCTAGGGCGCCCGTTTTTTGCACTTCCTTCTTCCAGCGCCTGTTTTTTCGGCGCCCGAAGAACCCGGCGGCGAGCCATCGGCCTACCGTCACTTCGGGTCTCGCTGGTCATTCCGGCCCGGGGCCGTTCCACAAGGAACCGAGCGGGAGCGATGGGATGAAATTGATCATGGCGATCGTCAAACCCTTCAAGCTGGACGAGGTGCGCGAAGCTCTCGTGTCGTCCGGCGTCGAAGGTCTCACGATCACGGAAGTCAAGGGATATGGACGCCAAAAGGGCCAAACCGAGATCTATCGGGGCGCCGAGTACCAGGTGAACTTCATCCCGAAGGTGAAGCTGGAGGCTGTCGTCGACGACGCCGCCGCCGCCGGGGCCGTCGAGGCCATCAAGGCGGCGGCCTCCACCGGCAAGATTGGCGACGGGAAGATCTTCGTCATCGACGTCGCAGACGCCGTGCGGATCCGCACCGGCGAAACCGGCGCCTCAGCGCTCTGACCCCTTCAGGAAGGAAAACAACATGAGTTGGTTGAAATCGAGGGGTCTGGCAGGGCTGATGCTCGCCGCGACCCTGGCCGGAGCGCCTCTGGCGGCCCCGGCCTTCGCACAGGACGCAGCACCGGCCGCCACAGCGGTGGCGGTGGCTGAAGCCGCGCCTGCGCTGGCTGCGCCGGCGGAAACGACTGTGCCCACCCCAGAGCCGGCGGCGGTGGCTGCACCGATGCCCGACAAGGGCGACACCACCTGGATGCTGGTCTCGACCGTCCTGGTCCTGCTGATGATCGTGCCGGGCCTGGCCCTGTTCTACGGCGGCCTCGTCCGCCAGAAGAACATGCTGTCC
>JBMOEP010000061.1:0-8725 GCA_049314675.1 Phenylobacterium sp. | reverse complement strand
CACGGTCTGGAGTTGGAGAAGCCGGTGCGTGTGCTGCTGGAGGGCATCGCGGTGTTGTTCATGCTGATCGCTTTGGCCTTCGTCATGATTATCGATCTCGACCGGCCCGGCGACGGATTCATCATCGTCTCGGAAGCGAACATGAACGATATGGTCAACGACCTGCCGTCCTACACCCTCCCGGAGCCGAAGCCCTGAATCGGCAGGCCCGGCGACTGGCGGCGCAGAGCGGTCGAGGCTAAAGATCAGGTCATGACCCGGTCCATCGTCATTGCTGCCGTCCAGGCCAATCCCACTGTCGGCGCCATCGCCGCCAACGAAGCCCTCGCGCGTCGCAGGTTCTCAGAGGCCCGTGCGGCCGGAGCCGACCTCGCCGTGTTTCCCGAGCTCTTCATCAATGGGTATCCTCCCGAGGATCTGGCCCTCAAGCCGGCCTTCTGGCGAGCAGGCCGGGAGGCCGTCGAGCGCCTGGCCCTGGAGACCGACGAAGACTTTGCCGCCCTCGTGGGCGTGATCTGGCCTGCGGAGAGACCGGGCCGGCGTCCCCGGAACGGCCTCGCCTTCCTGGCGGGTGGCAAGGTCCAGGATGTGGCCTTCAAGTGCGACCTACCCAACTACGGCGTGTTCGATGAGAAACGCGTCTTCGAGCCGGGGCAGGGTCCAAGGGTCTTCACCTGGAAGGGTGTGCGGCTTGGCGTTCCGATCTGTGAGGACATCTGGACCTCCGGCGTTTGCGCTGCGCTTGCGGCGGATGGCGCCGAGATCCTCGTCGCGCCGAACGGCTCGCCCTACCGCCGGACCGCGGACCAGGAGCGTGTGGAGATCGTCCGCGCCCGCGTGGCCGAGACCGGCCTTCCGATGATCTACCTGAACGAGGTGGGGGGGCAGGATGAACTCGTGTTTGACGGGGCATCCTTCGCCCTCGACGGACGCGGGCGCGAAGTCATGCGCTTGCCCATGTTCGAGGAAGCCATCGGCATCATGCGCTGGACCCACGGACCCGAAGGCTGGATGGCCACCGACGCCCCCGTCGCCAACTGGATGGAGGGTCCGGGCGAAATCTACCACGCCATGGTGCTGGGGCTTCGGGATTACGTGAACAAGTCCGGCTTTCCGGGGGTCCTGCTTGGCCTGTCCGGGGGTGTGGACTCGGCAATCACGGCGGTTGTGGCCGCCGACGCCCTCGGGCCCGACCGGGTCCGCTGCTTCATGCTTCCTTCCCGCTACACTAGCCGGGAGAGCCTGGAGGACGCCGAGGACTGCGCCCGGCGGCTTGGCATCCGTCTCGACGAGGTGCCCATCGCGCCTGCTATCGACGCCTTTGCCGCCATGCTCACCCCCCTGTTCGAGAACCGGCCGCCTGACCTCACCGAGGAGAACATACAGGCGCGCATCCGGGGGCTGTCCCTCATGGCGCTCTCGAACAAGCTGGGGTCCATGCTCCTGACCACTGGCAACAAGAGCGAGATGGCGGTCGGGTACGCCACCCTCTACGGCGACATGTGTGGCGGCTACAATGTGCTCAAGGACCTCTACAAGACCGAGGTCTACGAAGTGTGCCGGTGGCGGAACGCCCACGATCCCTTCGGCGTCGCCAGGGACCCCATTCCCGAACGCATCCTGACCAAGCCGCCTTCGGCCGAGCTGCGCCCTGACCAGAAGGACCAGGACAGCCTGCCCGAGTATGCAGATCTTGATGCCATCCTGCATGGACTGGTGGAGGAAGAAGCCTCGCTCGACGAGATCGTCGCCCGGGGGTTCCCGCGCGAAACGGTCGAGCGCGTACAGCGCCTGCTATACAGCTCGGAGTACAAGCGGCGACAGGCCGCTCCCGGGGTCAAGATCGGCCTGAAGGCCTTTGGGCGGGACCGACGCTATCCCATCGTCAACGGCTTCCGCGACCAGGTTCACGGCGAATGAGTCGCAGGGGCCTCGGCGGGTTTGTGCCACTTGCGGGCCTGCTGGTCCTGGCGGCCTGCAGCCCCGGTGGCACCCGTTCCCCGGATGAAACGGCGAGGCTCCAGGAGGAGGCAGCCTATCTTGCGGCGCCCCGGGTCGATCGCGCTGACTTTAGGACTGGGAGTTACGCCCTCGAGGGGCGGGCAGATAAGGGCGCTGAGGTGCGCCTCGCCAGCCCTGGGGGGGGCGGGGTCACCGTCCGTCCCGATGCCGAGGGCCGCTGGCGGCTAACGGTGCCTGTCTCTGGCGCGGGTGCGATCTATGGGCTGTCCGAGACCTTCGCCGGGCGCACGGTCCAGGCCGAAGGCTACCTCTTCCTCTCCCCCCAGCACGGTGCCTGGCTGCTTCGGGCGGGCGCGGGTGCCCGAGCCGTATCGCCGGGCGCGGCGGCGCCGATCGTCCTGGATACCGACCGCGCCGGCGGCACCGTGGTCTCGGGGCGGGCGGCGCAGCGGGGGCTGGTCGGAGTTCAGCTCAACGGTAGCCGCATGGGCGAAGGCCGGGCCGATGATGCCGGGGTCTTTGAGATTCGCCTGAAGGGTCCGGCACCCCCAGGCGCAAACCGACTGCGGATCTTTGGCGACGGGATCAGCGCAGAGCGGACCCTGAACCTCTCGCCGACCGTCCCGCCGGTCGGCGGTCCCCTTCGCGTGACGCCCCAGGGCACAGGCCTGCGTATCGACTGGCTGACCCCGGGCGGCGGGGTCCAGTCCACCCAGATTCTTCCCTAGGTCAGCCGCAGTGGCGTTTCAACATGGCGGCAGAATGGGGGCCGAGACTGCGCCGGCGGGCGTCCGTTTCGACTTCTGGTCCTCGATAGCCGACCTTTGGAGACTAGTGCTCCGCTGCGGTGCCCCTGGCCTGGGTTGGCGGATCGGGCTCGCCCTGGTCCTGATCTTCGTGGGTAAGGCCGCTGGCGTCGCCGCACCGGTCCTGCTGGGCGATGCGATCAATCGACTGGCGGCGCCCGGGCTGGGTCATGGGGCGACGGCGCTAGGCGGGGCCTTCATCCTCCTCGCCCTCGGGTTCGCCGGCCTGCGGATGGTCGCCGCCGTGGCGCCCAACGCCCGCGAAGCCATCTTCACGCCGGTCTCCCAGGCGACCATTGCCCGCGCCGCCGAGGAAAGCTTCTCCCACGTCCTGACCCTCTCGCTCGACTACCACCAGGGCAAGCAGACCGGAACCTTGGCGCGGGTTATCGACAGGGGCTCGCGCTCAACCGACTTCCTGATCCGGAGCGTGGTCTTCAATCTCGGCCCTACCGCCCTTGAACTGCTGATGGCCATGGGGATCATGGCGGTGCGGCTGGACTGGAGGTTCGCCGCGGCGACCTTCGTCACCATCGTCACCTACGCTGGCCTGACCTTCCGGATCACCGACTGGCGACTGTCCCACCGACGCGAGCTGAACCTCGCCGATGGAAAGGCCGCCGGCCTGTCCGTCGATGCCCTGATGAACTTCGAGACGGTCAAGGCCTTCGGGCGGGAGCAGGGGACGGTGGCCAGCTATGCCTCGGCCCTGGCGGACTATGTGCGAGCCGCCGTCCGGGCCAACACCTCCCTGTCCCTGCTCAACGCCCTTCAGGCCCTGATCCTGAATGTCGGCCTCGCCGCCATGGTCCTGCTGGCGGGCCTCGAGGTGCTGGAAGGCCGGATGCGGGTCGGTGACGTGACGATCGCCGTCCTTCTGGTGATCGGCCTCTACCAGCCGCTCAACATGCTGGGCTTCAACTACCGCGAGATCCGCCAGGCCTTCATCGACATGGAGCAGATGGTCGAGATCGGCCGGATTGTTCCCGATGTCGCAGACCCTGTTCCCGCCCGTCCCCTTCCGCCGGCTTCGGGATCGGGGGCCCGCCTGGCCTTCCATGCGGTGGGCTTCCGGCATGGATCGCGCGTGACAGGTCTTGAGGACATCACCTTCGAGGCGGCACCTGGAACCACTACCGCCATCGTCGGGCCCTCAGGCGCGGGCAAGACCACCGTGGTCCGGCTGGCCCTGCGCCTTGTCGATCCTGGGTCCGGCAGCGTGACCCTCGATGGCATTGACCTCCGGGATCTTGCCCGCACCGATCTGAGGCGCGCTGTGGCCCTGGTCCCACAGGATGTCGCCCTGTTCAACGACACCCTGGGCGCCAACATCGCCTTCGCCCGGCCGAGCGCGACGGAGGCCGAGATCCACGCTGCCGCCGAGGCTGCGGAACTTGCCGCCTTCATCCGGGCGACACCCGGTGGCCTCTCGGTCCGTGTGGGCGAGCGGGGCCTGAAGCTCTCGGGGGGAGAAAGACAAAGGGTGGGTATAGCCAGGGCGCTTCTGGCGGACCCTAGGCTCCTGATCCTCGACGAGGCGACGTCGGCTCTGGATGGTCCCACCGAGGCCGCGATCCAGGAAACCCTGAGGCGCGTCCGGCGCAACCGCACCACCCTCGTGGTCGCGCACCGGCTGTCGACCGTGGTGGACGCCGACCAGATCCTGGTCCTGAGGCAGGGCCGCATCGTCGAGCGCGGCGATCACGCCGCCCTCCTGGCCCGGGACGGCGACTACGCCGCCCTCTGGCGCCGACAGACCCGGGAAGGCTGACGCCCTCCCGGCCCTGGCTATTCCGCAGGCGACGGCGAGGGGGCTTCCGGCCCGCCCTGGGGCAGGCGACCCCCCTGGTAGGTACGCTGGCGGGACTTCAGCCCCACCCGCTGGCGGATAGCGTCGAACACGGTTCCGAACCGGGCGGAAAGGACCTTTGGCATGGCCAGCATGACCGGTGTCACCACCAGGGTCAGCAGGGTTGCGAAGGACAGGCCCCACACCACTGCAGCCGACAGCTGGACCCATTGCCCCGATCCGGGCGCCCGGTACTCGATGACCAGGTTGCGGAAGTTCGGGTGCAGCTGGAACATCAGCGGAAGCAGGCCGACCACGGTCACCAGGGTCGTCAGCATAACCGGACGGAAGCGCTGGGCGGCGGCCCGGACAGCCGCCTCGTGGGCGTCGTAGCCCGAGCGCTTGAGTTGGTAGAAGGCATCGACCAGCACGATGTTGTGGCCCACCACCACCCCGGCCAGGGCGACGACGCCCGTCCCCAGCATGATCACGGATATGTAGTTGAAGGTATTGGCGAAGTTGACCACCACGCCCAATAGCACTCCGACGGTGGATAGCAGGACAGCGAACAGGGTTACGGCCACGCCCCAGAAGCTGTTGAACTGCCAAAGCAGGATGATCATCATCATGAACAGGGCTGCGAAAATCGCGGTGACGAAGAAGAGAACCGCCGCGCGGCCTTCCTCGTCGGCTCCGGTGAACTTCCACTTCACTGACGAATCGATCGGGGCCTTCTCCAACCAGGGCCGAAGTTCTGCGATTTTCTGGTTGGCGGCGACGCCCTTGGGCACGTTGGCCTGGACGATGACCAGCCTTTGCCCATCGCGCCGCTGGATCTGGGTGACCTGCTGGGCGGGCTTGCGATTGACGAAATAGCTAGCCGGCACTGGCCCGAAGGGGGTGCCGATCTTGAGCGAGTCCAGGGCGTCGAGATTGCGGCCTTCCGGCGTGAAGCGGACCCGAATGTCCAGTTCGTCCTCGGCGTCGTTTGGCCGGAAGCGGCCCACCAGCACACCGGTCGTGGTGTACTGGATGGCTTGGCCGACGGTGAGAACGTCGACGCCATAGCGACCCGCAGCCTCGCGGTCGACATCGAGGTTCCACTCGATGCCCGGCGACGTCCGGTTGTCTTCTATATCGATGATCTGCGGGTCGGTCGCGAGCTTGGCCTTGACCAGGTTTGCGGCCGCATCCAGCGCTTCCGGATTGTTGCCCCTCATCTCGACCTGGACGGACTTTCCGGTGGGCGGACCCTGTTCGGGTGCCCTCACCTCGGTCTCAATGCCGGGGACATTGGCGATGCGACGTGCAACCTCTGCGGCGAGCTCCGGACCCTTCAGGCCCAGGAGAACCCGGTCCTCATACTTTACAAATTCTACCTCCAGGGTCCCGATGGTGTCATTCGGTGCCCCGAATCGACCGCCGCTGCTGCCGCCGCTGCCGGTGCGCACGAAAAGAGCCTTCACCCCCTTCATGTCCTTGAGGCGGGCCTCGACCTGCTGAACCAGGGCATCCTGGGCCGTAGCGTTCAGGTTGCCCCGCGCTTTCACATAGACCTGTACGCTCTCCGGATCCTCGTCGAGGAAGAACTCGACCCGATGGGGCGTGTTGGCGAACCAGACGCTGACCAAGATTACCACGAGGAAGGTGGTGGCCAGGACCCGGAAGGGGTGGTGGGACAGGAAGTCGACCGTCCGGGCGTACCGGCCCATGAAGCCTGACATCTGGGTGGGATCGCCCCGCTCGGCCTTCTCAATGTCGGCCAGTTCCTCAGCGTCGGCCTTGCGCTCCTTGGCGAAGATCGAGCCCAGGGCGGGGGTGAAGATCAGGGCGATGAAGATGGAGGCACCCAGCACGAACACCAGGGTCAGCGGCAGGTAGCTCATGAACTTTCCGGCGATCGAGTTCCAGAAGAAGAACGGCACGAAGGCGCAGAGGGTCGTCAGGGTTCCGTTGAGCACCGGCCAGAACATGCGCGTCCCGGCCGCCTTGAAGGCGTCGACCTTGTTCAAGCCCTCGGCCATCTTCCGCTCTGCGTACTCGACGACCACGATCCCCCCGTCGACGAGGATGCCCACGGCGAGCACCAGGCCGAACATGACCATCTGGTTCAGGGTCACATTGATGGCGTTGAGCATCAGGAAGCCAAGGGCGAAGCAGACCGGGATGGCCAGGCCGACCATGAGCCCCTGTCGCACGCCCAGGCTCGCCACGATGATGATCATGACCAGGAGGGTGGCCGAGAGAAGGCCGCCCTCGAGGACCACAAGGGTCCGCTCAATAAACTCGGACTCGTCGAAGGTGTAGTCGACCTTGACCGTAGCCGGCCAGGCCTTGCGCTCGGCCTCCACCGTCTCGCGGACAACCTTTACGGTGTCGAGCACATTGGCGCCGGGACGCTTGGAGACGTAGATCGAATAGGCGGGCTCGCCGTTGTAGCGGGCGATGAAGGTAGGGTCTTTGAAGGTCCGGCGGACGTCGCCGATGTCGCCCACGGTGATCAGACGGTCGCCATTGCGCTTGATTGGCAGGGCGAGGATGTCCTCGGGCTTCTCGATGACCCCGGGGACCTTGACCGCGAACTTTCCCTTGCCGGTCAGCATGTCGCCGGCCGGCACCAGCTGGTTGTTGCGGCCGATGACCTGGGCCACTTCCCCGGAGGTGACCTTGTAGGCCTCCATGCGCACCGGATCGACGGTGACCTCGAGGAATTCCTCGCGGGCACCTGAGGTTTGCGCCTGGAGGATGCCCGGGAGGGCTTCCAGACGATCCCGGAGGGAGTTTGAAATCCGGACGAATTCCCGTTCGGGGGCCGCGCCGGACAGGACGATGCCGATCACCGGCTGGTCGCTGAAGTTCGCTTCCTCGATGATGGCTTCCTCAGCGTCGGGCGGGAACCGCCCGCGCGCCAGGTCGACCTTGGCCCGCACGTCTTGCAGCGCCTTGTCCTTGTCGAAGTCAGGTTCGAACTCAAGGGAGACGAAGGCTGAGCCCTGGCGGGCCACGGCATTCATCTGCTTCAGGCCTTCGATAGACTGGAGGTTGGTCTCCAGTGGCTTGACCAGGAGACGCTCGGCGTCCTCGGGGCTCACGCCGGGATAGGGCACGATCACCGCCACGAAGGGCAGGGTGATGTTGGGCTGCGCCTCACGGGGCATGGTGTTGAAGGCGATCAGGCCGAAGATCGTCGCGATCACTGTCACGCCGAGGACGACTTTCCGTCGCTTGATGGCGCCTTCGATCAGGGCTCCAATCATGGGGGGCTCCTCCTTAACGCGCCGGGGTCGCGAGGACCTTCTGGCCCTCGGCGACATAAGACTGGCCGACGGTTATGATCTTGACCGCGCCGGACAAGCCGCTGACCCAGATGCCTTCTGATGTTTCATCGATCAGGTTCAGGGGGGCGAAGCGGACGATGCTGCCGCTGTCCACATACCGCACGCCCTGGCGACCAGCCGAGTCCAGCACCAGGCTGGAAACCTGGATCAGGTGCGCGGGACCCTGGCCGGCGTTGACGCGGACCTGGGCACTCAGGCCCGACCTGGCGGTAAGCTTCGGATTGCGCGCGGTGACTTCCACCCGGTAGGTGCGGGTCTGCGGATCGGCCTCCCGTGAGACGTAGCGGACAGTCCCGTTGATCGTCTCGCCGGACACCAGCTCAGCCGTGGCCGACGAACCGATTTGGAACTTGCCGGCCTCGGTTTCGGGAAGGTCGGCGACGATCAGCAGGGGATCGAGCTCGATCACCGTCCCGCAGGGCTGGCCGGGGGAGAGGTAGGCACCGACCTCGGCTTCGCGGCGGTCGAAAACCCCATTGAAGGGCGCGCGGATATTGGTCTGCTCCAGGGCGATCTCGGCCTGGCGCAGGGCCGCCTGGGCGCTGTCCAGGTTGGCCTGGTCCTGGAGGACCTGGGTCTGCGAGCGGTAGCCCTTGGCGGAGAGGTCGACGGTGGCCTGGCGCGTCAGTTCACGCGAGCGGACCGCGGCGCGCGCCTGCGCCAGACCGGCCTCGTGGGCGTCGACGTTCAGGCGGCAGAGGATGGTCCCGCGGGTCACATAGCTGCCCTCCACGGCGGGGGTCGCGGCCACGATGCCGGCGGTCTCGGACCGCACGGTCACGGTGCGCGCCGCCTCCGTACGCCCCCGGACGCGGACGAAGTAGGGATGG
>JBMOEP010000060.1:0-8736 GCA_049314675.1 Phenylobacterium sp. | reverse complement strand
TCTACTCCCACTCAATCGTGCCCGGCGGCTTCGAGGTCACGTCGTAGACGACCCGGTTGACCCCCCTCACCTCATTGATGATCCGGGTGGCGCAGCGGCCCAGGACCTCCCAGGGGAATTCGAAGAAGTCGGCGGTCATGCCGTCGGTGGAGGTCACGGCGCGCAGGGCCAGGACGTCCTCGTAGGTGCGGGCGTCGCCCATCACGCCTACGGTCTTGACCGGCAGGAGGACGGCGAAGGCCTGCCAGATACTGTCGTAGAGCCCCGCCCGGCGGATCTCCTCCAGGTAGATGGCGTCGGCCTTCTGCAGGACCGCCACCTTCTCCGGCGTGATCTCGCCGGGGATGCGGATGGCCAGGCCCGGTCCCGGGAAGGGGTGGCGGCCCACGAACGGGGGCGGAAGGCCGAGCTCCACGCCCAGGACGCGGACCTCGTCCTTGAAGAGTTCGCGCAGGGGCTCGACCAGCTTCAGCTTCATGTATTCGGGCAGGCCGCCGACATTGTGGTGGCTCTTGATCACCGCCGAGGGCCCGCCCCGGGCCGAGACGCTCTCAATCACGTCCGGATAGAGGGTGCCCTGGGCCAGGAAGGCGGCGCCCTCGATCTTGGCGGCCTCGCGGTCGAAGACCTCGACGAAGAGCCTGCCAATGGTCTTGCGCTTGGTCTCCGGGTCGGTGACGCCTTTCAGACCTCCAAGGAAAAGCTCTGCGGCATCAACGTGTACAAGCGGGATATTGTAGTGATCCCGGAACATGGTCACGACCTGCTCGGCCTCGTTCAGGCGCAACAGGCCGGTGTCCACGAAGACGCAGGTCAGCTGGTCGCCGATGGCCTCGTGGATCAGGACGGCGGCCACGGAGGAATCCACACCGCCGGACAGGCCACAAATCACCCGGCCCTGCCCCACCTGCTCGCGGATCCGGGCGACGGATTCCTGCCGGAAGGAGGCCATGGTCCAGTCGCCCGACAGGCCGGCAATGCGGTGGGTGAAGTTGCGCAGGATCAGGGCCCCCCGCGGCGTGTGGGCCACCTCCGGGTGGAACTGGACGCCGTAGAACCTCCGGCCCTCGTCGGCGATGACGGCGAAGGGGCTGCCCTCTGACGAGGCGACCACCTCGAAGCCCGGAGGGATGGCCGTGACCTTGTCACCATGGCTCATCCAGACGACCTCACGGTCGCCAACCCCGCCCAGGCCGGCCAGCAGGGGGGACTCGCGCTCGATCCGGATCTCGGCCCGGCCGAACTCCCGGTCGTGGCCACCCTCAACCCGTCCGCCCAGCTGGGCGCAGAGGGTCATTTCGTCGTAGCAGATGCCCAGGACCGGCACGCCGAGTTCGAAGACCCGGGACGTGACCGAGGGGCTGTCGTCCTCATGGACGCTGGCCGGGCCGCCGGAGAGGATGACCGCCTTGGGCGCAAAGGCGTCCAGCATGGCCTCGATCCGGTCGTAGGGATGGATCTCGCAGTAGACCCCGCTCTCCCGCAGCCGCCGGGCAATCAGCTGGGTCACCTGGCTACCGAAGTCGACGATCAGGACACGGTCATGGACGGGGGCGGCGGTCATGCAGGGGTCCTTCCATCAGCCCGGGCCAGGACGGCGACGAAGAATCCGTCGGTGTCGGAGGTCGCGGGGGTCAGCCGGAGATAGCCTTCTGGGGTCAGGTGGGAAAGCCGTTCGGGGTCGTCCGTTGCAGGCCGGACGCTGAATTCGGGATGCCTGGCCAGGAAGGCAGCGACCCGGTCCTCGTTCTCCTCGGCCAGGACCGAGCAGGTCACGTAGATGAGCCGCCCCCCGGACCGGACATAGAGCACCCCGGCGTCGAGGACGGCATCCTGGTCGGCCTGCCGGCGAGCCAGGGCGTCAGGTGTAAGCCGCCATTTGGTGTCGGGATGCCGGCGCCAGGCGCCCGACCCGGAGCATGGGGCGTCGATGAAGACGAGATCCATCCGCCCCTCGAGGTCCTTCACGGGGTCGGGGCGAAGGGGGGTACGGACCTGGAGGTTGCGGATCCCCGCCCTTTCCCCCCGCCGGACCGTGTCCGCCAGGCGCCGGGCGTCGGAATCGTAGGCGTAGATCTGTCCGGTGGAGCCCATGGCGGCGGCCAGGGCCAGGGTCTTTCCCCCGCCCCCTGCGCAGAAGTCCAGGACCTGGAGACCAACGATGTCGCCCGCGCAGGCCGCGGCGATCTGGGAGCCGGCGTCCTGGACCTCCATCCAGCCCTTGACGAATTCCGGCAGGCTCTCGACCGACGGCGTGCGCTCCGCGGCGGCGGGCGGATCGATCCGGAGTGCCAGGGGCAGGCCGGGGACCGGATGAGCGCCCAGGGCCTCGGCCGCCCGCAGCGCCCGGGCCGGATCGCTCTTCAATGTGTTGACCCGCAGATCGACCGGCGCCCGGCGGGACAGGGCCTCCGCCTCAATCCGGACACGGTCGCCGAAGACCCGTACGAAGGACGGGGCGAGCCAGTCCGGCAGGTCGGCAGCGACCGCATCGGGAGCTTCGGCAAGGTCGCGAGGTTCGGCAATGCGGGCAGCTTCCGCCGCGCTCAGCGCCCCCGGTCCATGCGGTGCCTCGGCGAAGGCGGCCGCGATCCGGTCTTCAGGCCAGTTCCAGTGCAGGGCCAGTACGCCCAGGACGGCGCCCCTGGGTCCGTCCGTCTCCATCCGCCAGGCGGCAGACCGGCGGCGGCGCAGGGCGTCCAGGACAAGGCCGGCGACAAAGGCGCGATCCCCTGAACCTGCGTACCGGGCCGTGTCGCTCCAGGCCTTGAGCGCCAGGCGCGCGGGCCTGCGGGCCGTCTCGACCTGCTCCAGGACCCCGATCGCCGCCTCGATGCGACCCCCGTCACGCAAGGAAGAGCGCCGCCACCACCATGCCGAGGCCCACCAGGGCGAGGGTCCAGACCAGACTGCGTAACATGTAGGTCCCGGCGGCGTAGATGGGGACGTAGAGTGCGCGGCAGAGGACGTAGAGACCCGCGCCCCAGAGGCTAAGGGGTCCGGTCTTGCCGGCGATCACAACCGCCAGGACGGCCGCCGCAAAGAGCGGAAAGGTCTCCATGAAGTTGCGGAAGGCCCGGTCCAGCCTGGCTGCGACGCCAGTGATGGGCATGGTCTCGTCCCGGGCGCCGGCGGCCCACTTCAGGTCCTGTTGTCGACGGGCCGCGGCAGCAGACCACATCAGCTGGACGAGACCGATGGCGATGGCGGCGCCCAGGAGGAGGAGTTCAGGTTCAGCGACCATGTCAGACCGGGCTCGTGTAGTTGGGGGCCTCGCGGGTCATCATGACGTCGTGGACATGGCTCTCGCGCAGGCCCGCGCCAGTAATGCGCACGAACCGGGCCTTTGCCTGGAACGCCGGGATGTCGCCCGCGCCCACATAGCCCATGGCGGCCCTGAGGCCACCGACCATCTGGTGAATCACGGCACTGATCGGACCCTTGTGGGCCACCTGGCCCTCGATGCCCTCAGGCACCAGCTTCAGGGCCGAGACCTCCTTCTGGAAGTACCGGTCGGCGGATCCGTTCGCCATGGCACCCAGGGAGCCCATGCCGCGATAGGCCTTGTAGGAGCGTCCCTGGTAGAGAAAGACCTCGCCAGGTGCCTCGTCCGTTCCGGCGAAGGCCGAGCCCATCATGGCCGCTTGGGCACCCATGGCCAGGGCCTTGGCGAAGTCGCCAGAGTACTTGATACCGCCATCGGCGATCACCGGCACCCCGGTGTCGCGGGCGGCCCTGGCGGCGTCGGCAATGGCCGTCAGCTGCGGGACCCCCACGCCGGCAACAATCCGCGTGGTGCAGATCGAGCCGGGGCCGATGCCCACCTTCACGGCGTCCGCGCCGGCATCGATCAGGGCCCGGGTCCCATCGTAGGTCGCCACGTTACCAGCGACGATCTGGACCCGGTTAGCCTCGCGGCGCAGCCGGGCGACCGCCTTCAGGACATCGGCATTGTGACCATGCGCAGTATCGATCACCACGACGTCGACACCCGCGTCGATCAGGGCCATGGAGCGCTCGTATCCGCCGTCGCCTACCGTGGAGGCCGCGCCGACCAGCAGCCGGCCCTGGGCGTCCTTGGCGGCGAAGGGATGGGCCTGGGCCTTCTCCATATCCTTGACCGTGATAAGGCCCACCGCCCGATAGGCGTCGTCGACCACGATCAGCCGCTCGATCTTGTGCCGCCGGAGGAGGTCGCGGGCCTCTTCCTGGGTGCAGCCCTCGCGCACGGTGATCAGATTCTCGGAGGTCATCAGGGCGCGGGCCGGAACGTCGTCGCCATTCTCGAACCGCATGTCGCGGTTGGTGAGCATACCCACCAGCCGCCCTGTACCCGGCTCCACCACCGGGAAACCGGAAATCCGGCGCCGCGCCTTGATCTCGCGTATTTCCCGCAGGGGCGTTTCGGGGTGGATGGTCATGGGATTGATGACCATGCCGCTCTCGTAGCGTTTCACCTCCCGGACCTGATCGGCCTGTTCGTCGACCGTCAGGTTGCGGTGAAGGATACCCATGCCGCCAGCCTGGGCCATGGCGATCGCCAGCCGGCTCTCGGTCACGGTATCCATGGCTGAGGAGACGATCGGGATGTTGAGCTGTATCTCGCGGGTGAACCGGGTCGTGGTGTCCACCTGCCCGGGCATCACTTCAGAAGCACCGGGTTCGAGCAAAACGTCGTCGAAGGTAAGGCCTTCGCGAATCTCCATGAGACTCTCCATTTTGCGAGCCGCGTATAAGGCCTAGTCGCCATACGAGGCAAGGACGGCTTAGGGTCGGCCGCGAAATCCCGTCGCCACAATGTAGGTTTCCGAGGAATCCGGACGGCTGGCTGGCGGCTTGACGTTGCGGACCTGGGTGAAGCTGCGCTTCAGACGGGTCAAGACCTCGCTGATCTCGCCCCCCTGGAAGGCCTTGGCGACGAAGGCTCCCCCCGGTGCCAAAACCGACTCGGCGAAGTCGACAGCGGCGTCAATCAAACCGACGATCCGCAGATGATCCGTACGCCGATGCCCGACCGTGTTCGGCGCCATGTCCGAGATCACCAGGTCCGGCGGCCCGCCGAGCCGCTCCACCAGGAGGTCGCCGCAGGCCGGGTCCGTGAAGTCCATCTCCAGGATCTCGGCGGGCGGAAGGGGCTCCACCGGCAAGAGGTCAACGCCAACGATCCGGCGAATCCCCCGCTCCAGCGCCACCTGGGTCCAGCCGCCTGGGGCGGCGCCCAGGTCGATCACCCTCTGACCCGGCAGGAGTAGGCCGAAGCGATCGGCAATGTCCGTCAGCTTGTAGGCGGCCCGGCTCCGGTAGCCGTGGGCGCGCGCCTTGGCCGCCCAGGGGTCATTGATCTGCCGGGAGAGCCAGGCCTGGGACGATGGCGTGCGCATCTTCGCGGTCTTCAGCCGCGCCGGCTTGCCCCGCCCCTCTTCCGATCCCCCCGTCGGGGGCCGGACCATCTTTCGCCGGGGCGGAAGGGTCATCGGGCGGCGTCCCGAGCCCGGGGCCGCGGGACCGGCCTGCGACGTGACTGACCGGACATCAGGGACAGCAGTATGCCTTCGCGCAGGCCACGATCGGCGACGCGGACCCGTTCGCAGGGCCAGAGTTCCTGGACCGCCTGAAGGATGGCGGCACCCGCCAGCACGAGGTCTGCCCGTTCCGGACCGATGCAGGGCTGGGCACCGCGTTCGGCCAGGCTCATCGTGATCAGTCGGTTGGAGGCAGCCTCGCAGTCCGCCCGGGTCATCCAGATACCGTCCACCTGGCTCCGATCATACCGCGGAAGATCCAGATGCACTCCGGCGAGGCTGGTGATGGCGCCAGAGGTGCCGACGATATGCGCCCGTCCAGCTGCAAAGGCCGGCCTGAGGACCTCGGCCCCGGGGAAGTCCTCGAGCCGGGACCGGAAGCAGTCGACCATGCTCCGGAACCAGTCCTGCGAGGGCTGCACACCCTCAGGGAATTGCTCAGCCAGGGTCACAACGCCCAGGGGGATGGACCGCCAGGCCCGGATCGGAGGCCGGTCCGGCGAAAGCCGCCCCCCCGCGCCGTCCGGACCACGCCCGGCAAGGTCCACCCAGGACAGCTCAGTGGAGCCGCCACCGACATCCACCACCAGGGCAGCGGTGTCGGTCCGGTCCAGGAGGTTCAGGCATCCAGCGACGGAAAGCCGCGCCTCTTCCTTCGGGGAAATCACCTCGAGCCTCAGTCCGGTCTCGGCAGCGACGCGCTCAATGAATTCAGATCCATTCTGGGCGGAGCGGCAGGCCTGGGTGGCTATGGCCTTGAACCGCGAAACACCACGACGCTGCACCTTTTCGGCGCTGACCTTGAGCGCGGCCAGGGCCCGCTCCATGGCCGCCTCTGAAAGGCGGCCGGTCTGGGAGAGTCCCTCCCCGAGCCGAACGATGCGCGAAAAGGCGTCAACCACCCGGAAACCCCGGCCATTTGGAGTCGCGATCAGCAGGCGGCAGTTGTTGGTGCCCAGGTCGAGGGCCCCGTACAGCACCCGGCTTGCGTCTCCCTCGCCCCGATCACGGCTATGTTGCGCAACGCCGGGCGCGCGCGAAGCCTGTGCCATGGACACTAGTCCCATTTGGGCGCGACAGGTCGCCGCGCCATTTCCCGGCCAACCTACCCGAGCGCCGACCTTCCCGGAAGGCGTCTTGCAGCGTGGCCGGATTGAATTAGGTATAGGCCTTGGCTCCTGGGGGCCGGAGAGATTTGTCATGAACGTTCAGAGAGACGCGAGCGGAGCGGGTCAGCCGTCGTCGCCGATCATCCGCGAAGCCAAGTTCGCGATCGGCGACGTGGTGAGGCACCGCGTATTTCCGTTCAGAGGCGTGTTCTTCGACGTCGATCCCACTTTCAACAATACCGAGGAATGGTGGCTGTCCATTCCCGAGCATGTCCGCCCGCGGAAGGACCAGCCGTTCTACCATCTGCTCGCCGAGAATGACGAGAGCGCCTATGTCGCCTATGTCTCGGAGCAGAACCTGTTGGTGGATGAGACCGGTGAACCTGTTGGCCATCCCCAGGCACCCGAGATCTTCGAGGCCTTTGAACCGGGCCGCTACAAGCTGAGGCCCCGGGTCAGCAACTGACCTTTCGCGTCAATAGTCCCGACGCCAGCGCACAGACAGGGTGTTGCCACCCTCTCCGGAAAGCTTGGAAATCAGCCGTAGCGAGCGGCTGACATTCCATTCGACCTGAGCCGATCCCCCCTCGCGGCCACCGCCTGTAACGATCAGAAGTACGTTTTCAGTCAGGTACTTACCGCCAGATACTTCAACGCCGTCACCGTTGCTTCCACCTGCGAAACTCAGCCGATCGAGGCCCGCGAGTCCCCTCAGGTTACCGATGACATCCAGTCCTCCACCTCCCGCCATAGACGCCACAGCCGAGGCCAACTGGGCAGTCTCCAGAGGCGACAATTGGGAGGCCGAACGACCGAACAGAACCTGTGAAAAGATCTCGTCCGTTGGCAGGGGCGGTGTTGAGGTCAGGGTGATCTCCGGCTTGGCCGCCGTGCCGCGAATGCGCACGATCGCCGTCAAGGCCGGATCCGCCCGCACGGCCGCAAGGTCCAGCCGGATACGGGCAGGATCCTCGGACAGGTAGACGACCCCCGAGGGATCGATCTCGAAGCGCTTGTCGGCAAAGGCGTAGGATCCCTGCAAGATCCGCGCGAGACCCGTGAGGCGCGGGCGAGCGGTGGTACCAGTGACCCGGGCGTCCACCGACATCTCAAGGTCCAGGCCCTGACCCCGGATAAAGACGTCCTGGGGAGCCTTCAGCGTCACGTCCAGGGCAACGGCGGGCCCGGCCACCCGGGCCTCCGCCTTGCGGCCTACCAGCAAAGGCTGGTTGATCTCGGTGACGGCGAGCGGGGTTACACCGGTTGGGGTTGGAGCGGCGGCCCTGACGTCAGCCCGGTTGATGGTCAGTCCACCCTGGAGGGTGACCCGGCCGTCACCAGCCCGGGTCACCGACGCCTGCCCCGACGCCGTCGCCGTCGCTAGTTCATTGTCTATGACCCGGAAGTTGGCGAGGTCGAGCCGGAAGGAACTCGGCGCCCCTTCCTGCAGGGCGATCAGGCCGGAACCCGAGAGCGTGCCGCCCTGCCCGTCCGCCCCCGTTGCCTGGTCGATCTGGATTGCAGTCTCTGACAGGCGGGACCGCACGGTGACTTTCCTCAGGACGAGGCCAGTTGCCAAGTCCGTGAAGGCACCGGACTCAATCTCCGCGGTCCCGTCCGCCCGCGGCGCAGCAAGGGTACCCGACAACTCGCCCCGAAGCGCGACGAGGCCGCTGAGGGTCTGGTCGCCGCCGACGAACAAGTCCCAGAGGGGCCGGATTTCACCATTGGCCTGAATGCGCCCCCGCAATGGGCGCTCCCTGTCTGGCTGGATCAGAAGCGGCGCAAGGCGGGTGCGGACGGGCACGTCGACCTGCCCGTCGGCCTTCATGCCCTGGGCGTTGGAAAGCTCGGCCTGCAGGGCCAATTGTTCGTTCGCCAGGGCCGCTTGGAAACGTCCGCGAATGCCAAAGGAGACTTCGCTATCCCTGGCGCGGACATCTGCAAGACTCCCAGTCGCCTGCCCTACCAGTTGGGACCCCTTGCCCTCGACCCTGAACTCGGCATCCAGGCGACCCGCGAGATCCGGGTTGAGGAGGCTGGCCGGCATGTCATCGAGGCGACCGGTGATCCGAGCCATCCCGGGACTCGAGGCAAGATCGAGG